>NZ_LR215041.1:300000-600000 GCF_900660685.1 Mycoplasmopsis columbina
GTGGCAGGAATTTTAGGTGAAGATGTATTAAATTCAGTTAATCAAGTTTATCAAGAAAAAGTTAAAAAATTCTTTTATCTTAAAAGCACTTTCTATTGAAATATGTTCTTTTTATATGGATTAGAATTTGTTAAAAATGCTGTTACTTTAGCTCTTAAAACTAAAAAAAGCAAAGTAAAAGATTTGACTAATAAAACTATTTCAGTATCAAATAAGTATTTAAAATTAACTCGTTTTAAAGCTTATGACTATACTAAAAAATTAGCAAAAATTCTAAATTCAGCTTTCAGTAAACTTTTTACTATTCAAAGAGAAGTTAAGAAAGTTAAAGGTGAAGTTAAATATACAACATACAGATATTTAATGAAAAACTTTAATAATCTCTACAATCAATACTATTAATTAAATTTCTAGAGCAAATTTTATTTCACAATAAGGTAATAATGAAAGAACCAATTTAAAGTAATTTTACTTTTTAAAAAGAAATAAAAAGTAGATTGTTTATTATTACAGAAATAAGTTTGCTATAGTAATGAAAATTAAAGAAAAGCAAACCTTAGATTGAAATAGTTTAGAAAACACTATTACACTTTTATACTATTTTAAAGAAGCTAAATTTAACTTAAAAAGTCAAAGTGGAACTAACATTAAAAACAGTACTAGCTTTAATGTTAAATATACAGGTAAAATAATTGGAGAAATAAGTCAAATTGACTTAAAAGATATTTATTTTGAATTAGTTTATGATGAAAATGATTATGCTAAATTAAAATTAGCAATTATTAATGATATTGTCACTAATATTAAAAACAACTATAGTTTAGAACTAAATAAACACTATCTTTTAAAAGAGAGTGAAATTGAAAATTTAGTTAGAACTATTTCATTTAAAAATGCAGTAAATAAGTCTAAAACGCTTTTTATTCATCTTGTAACTAATATTTCAAAAATTAGGAAGAAGTTTTAATTACTAACAATAACCAACAAGAAGTAATTGATAATTTGCCAAGTAGTGAAGAAGAGGTAAAAAAGATCTAAAGAAAGAGATGCTTTTATAATTGTAATTTCAGTTTTAGCAGGAATTCTTACTTTTGGTATTGTAGGCTTTATTATTTATTAGAAGAAATTTAAATCTAAAGTAAAGGCTTAGAATAATATGAAAAAAAGTAAAGATAAAATGCAAGAGTTAGTAATTAACAAATATAACTTAATTAAAGATGAAAGAGACAAAAGTAATGCTTTCTGATAGCTAAAGTTTCTAGTATCTAATTACATGAACAAATTGGTGAAGACTTTGTTAAGCGACTTTTTAAAGAAACAGGCTTTGAAGATAAAAACTATCTAACTCAAACAATTCATAGTGATTATGATTTAATCATTAACAACTTAAAAATTGAAGTTAAAACAGTCAAAATTAACAGTGAAAAGAACTTTCAATTTGGCGGTATAAACATCTGATATAACTTTGATTATCTTTTTCTTTTGACCTTAAGTAATAATCAAATTTACTATCGCATTTTGAAAAAAGTGATATTTTCTATAATAATGATTCAAAAGAATTAAGGGCAAAATCACACTTTATTAAATTAGATGAAAATAATATTAAGAAATTAGTAGCATCCTCACCACAGAGCATTAATTTCAAATTTAAAGTCACTTTAAAAGACTTAGAAATTTTAGATGATAAAATTTTTGAAGTATTAAAAAGTAAATTTAGATAAAAAACAAAAGATGGTTTAAAAGCCATCTTTTTAAAATTTCAATTTATTTCTAATAAATTTAATAAAAAAATATATAAAGTAAATAATATGAAATCTAAAAAAAATCTAAATATTAAAAAATTTTTAACAATATCTCAACAAATAGAACTTTTAAAATCTAGAAATTTAATTTTTACTAGTGAAAACAGCGAAAACAAAAACGACGAATATAGATTTAAATGATATTTACGACTATACAATTATCAAGATTTTGTTAAAGGTTACAATAAAATATTTGTAAAAAATAAAATAAAAAAAATTAGAGATGAAAACACATCAATTGTGGATTATGAAAATTCTAAATCGTCTGGAATAATTGAAATTTTTAATTTTGATAGAAGTGTTTCTAATTATTTATTTTCTAATATTTTGAATTTTGAAAGAATTTTAAAAACTTCTATTGTTCTTGCTATTGGAACCACTTCAAAACACAAAACAATTAAAAATTGTCGCTTATTTGAAATTGACAAAAATGAAGTAGCAAATGAATTATTTAAAAATAATTTAAACAAAAATGAAATTAATAAATTGTTTGAAAGTATGAATAGCCCATTTAAAGAAAATATACAAAATAATAGACTGATAGAAAAGTATAAGGACAACAAAAATATTATTCCACTATGATCTTTAATAATGTTTTGAAGTTTTGGAACAGTTTTTAAATTTTATTCTGCCTTAAAGGATGAATATAAAAAAGAAGTTTTAAAGAATATATTCGAAAAAAATGAAAATAAAAGAATTGATATTAATACATTGGAAGAACTTATTGGTGTTTTAAAAGATATAAGAAATAGAATTGCGCACAATAATAGAATATATGATATCAAAATTCAAAATAAGAAAAAAATTCTAAATCAATTATTGCATGTTAATAAAGTTAAAAGTGTAAAAAAACCTATCAAACTAATGGATTTGATAAGTGTTTTTGAATTATTGATTATTAACAAAAAAAATAGTAATAATAAAACATTACGAGAATTAATTTCTGATAAATGTAATACAATTTTTTTTCAAATAATATAAATAAAAAATCAAAAGAAAAATTTAAAAAAATAATAGGATTAGATTAAATATATGTTAAAATTCTAATGTAGAACCTCGAGTCACACAGGATGTGAGTAAAGCTCCTTATATTTATATAAGGCCTCGTCGGTGTTAAAGTCTTTAAACTGATCAAAAAGGTCGCTCCTTTAGTTTGAAGACTTTTTTATTTTTTAAAGCATATTTAAAAATTTTTACTAAAAGTAAAAAAAGTATTTTGATTTTTGTTAAATTCGTTTTAAACTAAAAACAGTATAAACAAGTTTAAAAAGGAAAAATGATGAATTTAATAGAAGCAAAAGAGAATATGAAAGCTTTAATTGAAGCCAAAGTTGTAACTATAAATGCTAAAGAATAACTTTTTAGAACTATTTTAAGATTTAAAGAAAAACCAAAGTGAAAAATTTTTCGTAGAGTAAAAAGAAAGTGAATTACTCTTTATGGAACTTTTTATCTAAATCAAACTTATTATGAATATTATGATAATAAACAAAAATTAAAACGTATTGCATATCAACATGATGAAATTTTTCAGCAACTAAAAACTAGTTCATATGATATGGAGTTAATTAATTTTGTTTTAACTAACTATTTAAAAAATAAAACAATTGTGCATTTAGCAAATGTTAAAATTTATAAACAGCTTATTTATAGTTGATTAAGGAAATTTAAAATTAAAAATAAGTTAGTTAATTGACAGATGAACTTTAATCAAAACAATAATTTATTTAATGACAAAAGTTTAAATCAAATTGAAATAGATGATACTTTTATTAACATTCAGCAAAATAAAGAAACTAAAAAAATTGGAATAAGACAAATTGTTTTTCATAATGGCTTTCAGAATAGTAAAAACAAGAATTTTTCTTTTCTTATTTTTTGAAATGTAAGTGAAACTAAGAAAAGAGAATTATTACATTTAACTTATCAAACTATTAAAAAATATTTACATAATGATGTTAATTACACTTTAAAAGGTGATGGAGCTAAATGAATTGAAAGATTAAGTAAACAGTTAAAATTAGATTTTGTTTTAGATAAATTTCATCTTTTCAAATATTTAAATTGATTATTTAAAATACCAATCCATATAAAAAGCAATAAAATAGTCAAATTAAAAGATTATGTGCATAAAAAAATTAAAGTTAGATGATTAACACTATTTATTAATGCATTAAAATTTAAAACTAAAAATACTTTTTAAGTCTATTTAATAGTTTAATTAGTCAAATTAATAAAGATAAAAAAATTAAAATACTAATTAAAAGAAATATTGTTAAACAGTTAATTAATTTTCTAAGTAAAATGAATAATATTTGAAATAAAAATAATGAATTAAATAAAATTTCTTCATACACAGAACATTTTATTTTTCATCACTGTAAAAAAATTATTAAAAAATCAAATACCATATTTAATTTAATATCTATAAAATTATTCTTAATTTTCAATTTCTTATTTAATCAAAAGATACTTATTTTAAATGATGAATTATTAAAATAAATCAAACAAAGATACTGTTTTTTTAATCATTTAAAAAATAAAAAGAAGCTTTATAAATTTAGAATAAAAAAAGTAAAAATTTTTTTCTCTTTATTTTTTTATGCTATAACTTTGTCATACAAATAAAAACATACTTCTTTTTTACTTATCCCAATAATTTAAAGTGCTTTTAGGCACTTTTTTATTTCTTTTTCTTTTTAAATACTCTACGGTATTGAGCATGAGTAACGTATAAATATCCATCAACTTTTTTCAAATCAGTAATTGTAATAAAAGCATTTTGATCTATATTTCTAGCTACTTCCAAAAATTTAGCAGCATCAATGTAAAGACAGATAGTTGTTAAAACATTTTGTTTTTCTTTTTTATATCCACCCGTAACTTCTCTTACACTTGTTGAAAATTTTCAATCTTTTAGCTTGTTTAGTTGATCTATAATCTCCCAAGATTTATTAGAAATAACTTCCACTTTAACCATTTTAAATTTAGGAAATAAAATGTTTAAAATTCAACCATTAAAGAAAATCATTAATAAACCAGCTACAAATGAAGGACCAAATAAAACTTGTAAATTTCATTCATGATTTTCTAAACCATTTGTTAAGTAACTACCTATAAAATAGCTAAATAAGAAAGAAAAAAGATGCAACATCATTAAAAGTCCACCAACGTCTTTATATTTTTTGTGTGATAAATAAACGCTTAAAATGTCAAAGCCACCAGATGAGCTATCAATGATTAAAAGAATGGCCACAAAAATAGCTTGTAATCCGCCTCAAAGTAAGGCATAGAAAATAATTGAAAAGTCAGATAATTTTGAACTAGTTCATTTAACTAATTCATATTCATCAAGAGTACCAAAAATATATAGATGTGAAGAGTCTTTGATTAAATCACTTATAATTAATCCACTTACCGATACTGTAATCATAAAAATAGCATTAAGTAATGTAAATCTTTTACCTATTTTTTTATAGGAAAGAATAAAAAGTGGAATGTTAGCAACTAAGTTTAACATCCAGAAAATAACATTGTAAACTTCAAATCGATATGTATAGTGTTCTAAAAGATTGTAAGCTAAACGAGCAATTGATTGACTAATAGCCGCTACTCCCATTTCATAAAGTCCAGTAATTTGAACTAACATGTATTGAAGAAGACCAAAAAGAATTGCAATAATAATTGTAAAAATTATTTGTCATTTAATAGTTTTAACTCTATAGAATGTGCCAAAACGCAGAAGCGATTGCTTAATTTTTGCTCTCTTAACTTCAACAACTTTGTCATAAATTTCTGTTAATTCTTGATTATCTCTTTTCTCATTTCTGTGCATAATGCTATTATATTAATTTTTTAATTATGAGATTTTAAAAAACTAAAATAATAAAAAGTTATTTTTTTAATCAAAAAAAGCCAAAAAATTAACTTTTTAATTTTTGTTTCTTAATTAAATCCCTTTTTAGGCTATTTAAAGCCCAAAAAGTCATCTTCTAGTATAATTATTATGGTTAAAAATATAGGATTTTGTAACCATTTTAGATACTAAATTATTGGTTCAATTAATTTAATTACAAATAGAAAATATTAAAAGGATTTTATTATGCAATTTGGTCAATTAATTAGTAATCAGGGTATGTGGGGAGCTGTTTTAGCAACATTGACCTTCGTACTTTTAGGTTTCTTTGCTACAAAGATGAAAGTCTTTAGTAAAGAAATTAATGCAAAGATTGCTAAATTTACAATTACATTCCTTCTTCCTTTCCTTACCTTATGAGCATTCATGGCTAACACAAGTAAAGCCGATGCTGCTAATATTGGTATTGTTTTAGGATTAAGTATTGGATTCTACTTGGTATTTGCAGTAATTACAACTATTGTTGTTAAATACTACCCACGTTTAATTCCAAAAATAATTACTAAAAAAGCGGAAAAACTTTATACAAAAACAGAAGAAAATGCAGGTATTTCTTTACTTAAATATAAAGAAGCATACATTAGAGACTATCAAGCTAAATTAGCTACCTCATTTTTAATGTTATCATATGGTTCATTACAATTTTTTGCTGTACCTCTTGTTCAAGGTATGCAAGGAGTTATCTTTAATTCTTTCGCAAATGCTCTTCTTCAAGTATGAAATATTCCATTTATGATTGGTGCCTTTTCATACGTATTAGTCGTTTACTCAGGACAGAAAATTACTAAAGACAAAATTAAACCTTTAGTAAAACAAGTTATGAGTCCTACAATGATTCTTCTATTCTTATCATTATTCATCTGAGCATTACAATGAATTCCTGGACTAGATGTTTGATACATTAAACCAGGAGCTTATGTTGGTCAAAAAACTGTTGTAATTGATGGACAAAATACAATTCAACAACTTAGAGTTGTTGTTTCTCCTTACGCAAGTGAATGACGTCTTTCAGCTGCTGATTTTCAAGGACTTGTAAATAAAGGAAAAGATGCAACCATTGTTTTCAATGACTATACTTTCAAATTTATTGCTACTAATTACACTCAATTCTGAGGTGGATTCTTAATTCACTTAACTTCATTAGCTAGACCAATTACTACTGCTGTTAGTGTTGTATCACCATTTGCTTGAATTATTATTGGTGGTTCTTTAGCAACAGCTAGTCTTAAATCTGCTGCTAAAGATCTATCAGTTTGAGTATGAATAATTAACAAATTAGTGGTTCTTCCATTAATTGTATTCCTTATAACATTAGGCCTTGTTGCTGCTGGTGCATTCAAAGGACAAGGTGCAAACGATGAACTTATTTTACTTAATGCTAACTCAGCACCTGTATTAATTGTTCTTCTTTCAGCAACACCTCCTGCAACAGTTTGTGTTATTTACTCAGTTGCTTACAACCACAAATGAACAGCATTTACATCACAAGTTTCAGCTCTTTCAACCATTGGAGCTTTAATTGCAATGCCAATTTGAGTACTTATTTCAAAACTTTCATTTGATGCTGTATACAATGCTCTTTTTATCAAACATGCTTAAAAATTAAATAAAGGTCATTTTCTTGACCTTTTTCTATAAAAAAACTATTTAAAACATAAATTCATGAAATTAAATTAAAAAAAGAAGGATTCCATTATGAAAAAAATTATTGTTATTGGAATGGGAAATGTTGGTACAACATTTGTTAATATTGCTGTAGCACGTGGCCTACAAGCTGAATTCGTTTTTATTGATAAAAATGAAGCGCTTTGTGAAGCACACGCTCACGATTTCCAAGATATGGTAGCTTTAATGCCAAGAAACAACTCAACATTTAGACAAGGTACTTTTGCAGATGCAAAAGGAGCAGACATTGCTGTTGTTGCTGCTTCAATTTCAGTTCCTGCAGACAAATTAACAGATCGTTTAGCTTTAGCTGGTGCAAATGCTAAATTAATGAAAACATTTGGTGATGAATTAGTGAAAAATGACTTCAAAGGTGTAGTAGTTGTTGCTGCTAACCCATGTGATGTTATGGCTTCTGTTTTCCCATATGCTTCAGGAATTCCTGCTGAAAAAGTTATTTCAACAGGTACATTATTAGATTCAGCAAGATTTAAAAAATTCATTGCTGAAAAATTAAATATTAATGCCGATTCAGTTCAAGGATCAATTTTAGCAGAACACGGTGCTAGCGCAATGGCTGTTTACTCAATGCTTAAAGTTGGAGATTCAAACATTCAAGATTTAATTAATGCTGGTGTTCTTAAAAAAGAAGAGCTTGATGAAATTCTTGTTAAAACTGTTAAAGAAGGTTTCTACATTTACTCACGTAAAGGAAACACACAATTTGGTATTGGTACCTCAATTTACGAAATTACAGACGCTGTTTTAAATAACAAACGTAGTGTAATGAATGTTGGTGTTAAATTACCACAAGGTTACAAAAACGCTGGAATCTATACATCAATCCCTGTAATTGTTGGTGAAAATGGTTATGAATACTTACCAGTTAAACCTAACTTTAGTGCTGAAGAATTAGCTGCTTTTGAAAAATCAACTGCTTCATTAGCAAAAGTTCACTCAGATACTTTAGGAACAATTGGTGTTGAAAAAGACTTTCAATAATTATTAAAATCGAAAAATGGTTTTTGTGCCATTTTTCTTTTTTATTTTTTAAAAACAAAAACATGAAAATTTTCATATTTTTTTATTTTATAAAAAATTTAAACTTTAAAAGTTAAGTAACCTCGAATTAAAATTAAAGTATATAGTTAATAATATTTTGAGAGGTTTAAAATGAAATTTAAGAAAGTTTTTACATTAGGAGCATTTTTACCAGCAACATTAATTTCAGGAATTGCTGTAACTGTTTCTATAAATAAAAAAGATAATGATAATCAGAACTTGAAAGTTTTTTTCGAAGATAGAACAAATAATAGAATAATTTCAAAATCAAATAATGAACCAATGGGCTTTGAATCATCTACGAATTTAAACAATGCTTTTCGTATTGAGATCGTACCACATGAATTTGATTCAACATTAAATAATTCAATCAATCAAATAAACAGATTAAAGATTTTTAATAATCTAAAAAAATTATTTAATTCAAAAGATTTTTTCATTAAATTAGATGACTTGACAAATTTTATTTTTGTTATTCCCAAAAATGAAAATACTAAATATTCTGATCTTGTCAATAAAATAAAAATATTAAACAAAAATGAGCTAATTAAATTTATTTTTGTTAAAAAAGTTTTAATAGAAAGCAATAAATATTTTTTAAAAACATATCATGATTATCTTGCTCCAGATGGCAGAGGAGGATCTCAACCATCTTCACCTAAAAAAGCAAAAATTCCGGAAAGAGTAGTAAATACAAGATATGCGAGAAATTTTGCATCAAATAATTTTGATAAAGATGAAAGGACAAAACTTATAGAAGAATCTAGCGAACAAATTTTAAAAACTAAAAAAAGAATTAAAGTTGGGGTTTTAGAAGTTGGGACTTCAGCTAAAAAAAGATTAGATGGCTTGATTGATACGAAGAATAAATATTTATTTGATAAAGATATTTATGATATTAAAATTCATAATCGCGAAACGATAACTTCATCATTAAGATACCCAACTATTGGTGAACATTCAACAGCAGTAGCATCAATTATTGCTGGACTTGATGGAATCAATCCCAATATTGAACTTGAAGGAGTTCTTTATTATGGTAGCGATATGCAAAATGAATTAGACTATTTAATTAAAACTGCCAAAGTCAATATAATAAATATGTCATTCGGGACAGAAACAGATAAATTAGATGATCCTATATTGGTTTATCAATCAGATAGTTTGTACCTAGATACAGTTGCAAAAAATAATCCAGAAACAATTTTTGTTAAAAGCGCAGGAAACGAAGGACAAGAATCTATTAGATATTTATCAAATGATTCACTTGCCAAAAATATTTTTGTTGTTGGATCTAATAGTTCAATTGGAACGAGATCATCCTTTTCAACTTATGGAAGCAAAAATAATGAAAGAGATGTAACTCTTCTTGCGAATGGTGAAGACTATAATATTTTTTTAAAAAAATTACCAGAAAGTGGAACTAGTTATTCAACGCCTTTTATTTCTGGAATGATAGCAAATACAATGTATAAATACAATGATTATTATGACTATGGATTTAATAATATAATAGCTCTATCTGCTTTTAGTTCTTCAACTTATGATTCTTCTCTATGAAAATATTCTGGAACTCCTGATTTTACCAATGATCATAATTTGACAGAAAATGGAGCAGGAACATTTGATTTCGATAAATTAGATCAGTCATTCAAATCTCTTAAATACATTCAACTTTACGGTAAAAAAGCTACAAAAACTAGAAAAACAGCATATTTAGAAAAAAATGGACAAGAAATTTTTCTAGGAGAAGTTAGTGCCAAAAAAGATGATATTTTAAGAGGGACGTTAGCTTGAAATTATAGTTCTTATTCAAGATGAGTTCCAGAAATTGAGTATGATAATTTAACCTTGATGTATGGAGCTATTGAAGATCCATGAACAGGAGAATATACTCCAACATATGGTGGTTATGAAACAATTGGAATAAATGATTCAGATTTAAATCTAGTTTTAAAAGATAATAATGGTAATGTAGTATATTCTTCATCATCAAAAATAAATAACATTGAATTTATTAAATATAAAGCAAAAAAAGACGGAATTTTTAAATGATATTTAGTTCAAAATTCTCCATTGGATAAAAATAAAACTATGGATGTTGCTTTCACACATAGCAAAGGAAAAAATTAGAATTTGAATACTTCTAAAAATTATTGAAATCGAAAAATGGTTTAGTGCCATTTTTCTTTTATATTAGAAAGAAACTTTTAACTTCTTCTTTTTTATTTGCCAATTTCTGCTTAATTTTATTTTATAATTTTATTTATTGCAAATATTTATTATGCAAGAATAAGTAAAATAAAAGAAAGGCATTTATGGCAACAGTTAAGACAAGTGAAGTTAAAGAAGAAAAGAAAGAAGTTAAAAACTACCACGTAACACCTAAAAAGGATAGTTCAGATTGACAGGTTAAAGGTGCAGGTAATGATCGTGCAACTAAATTATTTAGTACACAAAAAGAAGCAATTGCTTATGCAAGGGAATTAGCAGAAAAAAAATTTGGAACTGTTTACATTCATGGTGAAAATGGTAGAGTTAGAGACACTTTAAAATTTGCTAATAAAAAACCTAAAAAATAATCAATGAAAAAATTAATTAATTTATTTTTCTACGGCATTCAGGCCGTTTTATTTTTTGCCGTATTAATTGGAATTTTTTATGGCGCTTATAAAGTGAACCGGAGCTACTTTATTTTCTTTGTTTTTTTAACCTATGGACTTAATGCAATTGTAACTTTAATTATTTTTAATCAAACACGAAGTGAATTGTCAAAATTATCTTGACTTTTGATCATTATTGTTTTCCCACTAGTGGGTCATGCAGCTTATTTTGCTTTTGGTAGTAAATATAAAAATAAAAGAGAAAAAAAATTAGTTAAAGATCCTACTTATCAACTTAAAACTTATCAACATTTATTTCAAACAAAAAGTTTATCAAATGATCAATTTGAACATTTGATAAACTTAAATGGTGGTGTAGCACTAGATGCCAATTATAAGTTTTATCAACACTCTGGCGACTATTTTACAGAGCTTTATGAAAATTTAAAAGAAGCCAAAAAACACATTTTTATTATTTCTTATATTATTAAACCTGGGGAAATTTTAGATGAACTTATTGAAATATTGAAAGAGAAAGCAAATCAAGGAGTGAAAATTTATTGATTAATTGATGATTTTGGTCGTACTTTAGTTAATAAACAAAAACATTTAAAAAAATTGTTAAATCACGGCAATATAGAAATTGTCTTTATCTCTAAGGTATTTTATCCTTTTATCCATAGCCAAAATTTTTATCGTAATCATCAAAAATTTTATGTTATTGACTCTGAAATAGTTTTTGCAGGTGGCTGCAATATAAGTGATGAATATGTAGGTCTTTCAAAAAAATATGCGCACTGAATTGATCTTAATTATAGGCTTATTGGTCCACAAATTAATGCTTATATTTTATTATTTTTAAGATCATGGAAACTTTGAGCAGATAAAAAAACTTCACTTGTTAATGATCCACAACACTTTTTTAACTTTAATACAGTAAATTTAGATAAATATGCTTTATCTTCATCACTTTTAGTTCACGAATCACCTGTTTATGATACGAGCCATTTAGAATACAATTTACTTGGAATGTTTGCGTTAGCTAAAAAATCTGTTCGTATTGTCACACCATATTTTTCAATTCCTTCTTCATTATTTAACATGCTCAAAATGCTACTTTTTGCAGGTATTGAAGTTGAAGTATATTTTCCAGGTTATCCTGATAAAAAAGTTTTCTGGAAAGCAAGTTTAAATATGCTCCAAAAACTTGAAAAATATGGCCTTAAATTGTATCTTTATAAAGATGGTTTCTTACACACTAAATGTGGCTTAATCGACGATAAAATAGCTTTTGTAGGCTCATCAAACACCGATATGCGTTCAATGTATGCACAATATGAAATTATGGACATAGTAAAAGGTCAAGCAGTAGAAGAAATTAAAAACATTATTGATACTTATCAAAGCAAAAGTATTTTAAATAGTGATAATCCAATTAACAATAAAACTAACTTATTTACAGACACTTTATATGAAGTAATGCGTCCTGTAGCTTAAATGTGAAAATTTTCACATTTTTTATTTAACTTTTTTAACATCCTAAGAATATATTAAATACTATATTACAATTAGATACATGAAAACAAATCAAGTGAAAAAAAGTAAAATTGGTAAAAAAATGATGTTTCTTGGTCCAATTGCATTAACATCAGTTTTAACCATGGTAGCTGCTTCTTGTCAAAAACAAGAAGAAGCTAAGCCAACTCCAGAACCAGTAGTTCCTGTAACTCCTGTTGTTCAGCCCTTAACACCAGTTGAAGATAAAAAGGAAGATACTACAGCATTAACAACAAGTGAAGGATTTGAAAATGCAACAAGTTATCTAACTTTAACAAGTGATAGTGTAATTCAAACTATTGAAACTGCAGTTTCTGAAAATGCAAAAACAGAAAGCAAAAGAAAACCATATTCTTTTGTTTATGATCGCAATAATAAACAAATAGTTGTATTTAAAGGCCCAATTAATTGAACAGATGGCGAAAAAACAGCACTATACAATGTAGATGCTTCATTTTTAGGTAATAAGCAAATTGTAAATTTAAATAAACCAACTTATCAAAAAAATGGAAGAAACAATTTAAGTTCAACAGTTGACCTAAGTATTAAAGATGGTATTTTGACTATTACTTTTAAATTAGCAACATATGATAGAAGTGGTAATCACCAAATCGATGAAATCAAATATGAAGCTAAATTTAAATTAACTAAAGATTCCCAGCAAAATAAAGAAACACCAAAAAATACTGAGGAGCCTAAAAATGTTGATGAGACTAATGATAAACCTAAATTAGTTACTAGCGAAGGTTTTAGCGATGCTTCAGAAAAGTTTACTTTAACTAATACAAGTGTTATTGATCAAATTAAAGAGGCTGTTGAAGCAAATAAAGCATCAACTGAAACTAGAAAACCATATTCTTTTGTTTATGATCGTAATAATAAACAACTGGTTTTATTCAAAGGTGCTATTAACTGAAAAACTGGAAATAGAACAGCTTTATATAACATTGATCCAAGTTTTTTAGGTTCAAAACAATTAGTTAATTTGAATAAATCGACTTATGAAAAAAATGAAAAAATAAATTTAAACGCTACTTTAGATGTTGATATTCAAGATTCAAATATTTTTATAGTAACCTTTAAATTAGCTAAATATGATAGAAGTGGTAATCATCAAATTGATGATGTTAAATATGAAGCAAAATTATTATTAGATAAATCAAATGCAAAATCTTCTTCATCAAATTCATCATCTGTGGAGCCTACTTCACCAACCAACGGTAATACCAACTATCAATCTGGTTCAATAGCATTAGATAAATATCTTTATGATGCATCAAACAATTATTATGCTTCCTTAGTTGGTAAAAGAGGTGAAGAACTTTTTAAAGCACTTCAAAGATTACAAGCAGGTAAAACAAATCAAATTCGTTCATATAATGATTTGTATAAAGTTTATAAAATAGCTTTTATTGATAAAGAATTAGAAAATGATGGAACTATTTTAGATATTTATAGTGAAAATCCTAATGGAAAAGATCCATATAATTTTTTACCTAATGAATATGAAGGTACAGGTGGTCACAATACTGGAATGCGTTTAAAAGATGGTGAAGCAGAAACATTTAACAGAGAACATATTGTGCCTCAATCATGATTTAATAAAGCAAATCCTACAAGAAATGATCCACATTTTATTTGACCAACAGATAAAATTGTAAACAATAGACGTGGAAATTTACCTCATTTTACAGTTTCTAATCCTGAATGAACTTCTTTAAATGGAACTAAAGTTGGGGGGGGCAATGCTGAACCTATTGACTTTTTTAAAGGTGATGTAGCAAGAGCTTATTTTTACTTTCAAGCAACTCACCACAATGCACTAAGTAAAGGAGGTTCACAAGTTTTTGAAAGTGCTTTTCCATATTTTAATCAAAGATATCTAAATGAATATATGAAATGAGCACATCAAGATAGTGTAGATCTAATCGAAATTCATAGAAACAATGCCATTGCACAACAATATGATAAATTTGATGGTTTAAGAAATCCATTTATTGATTATCCTGATTTAGTTGATTTAATTTGAGGATCAGGTGATAAAGTTTTCGAAAACCGGGGAATTTTGATAGGTATTAAACAATAATAAAGAAACTGCTAAAAGCAGTTTTTTATTATTCAATATTTTTATAGGCGGAAAAGTAAAAAAATAAAAGTTCTTATATAATTTAATTATGCTAGATATTCATTCATTGAACTTAGATAAAAAAATTATTGACAAGTTTCAGGAAATTAATCAAAAATTTGATGGAAATATTTTACTAAAAGAGCTTTTTTATAATGGTTTTCATAACACCACATTCTTAATTGAATTGAACAATGAACTTTATCAATTAAGAATTAATAATAATGATTTTGTAGATCATTTAGTTGAAGAAAAAATTCTAAAAAATAATCCTGATTATATTTTTTATCATCAAGGTTCATTTTTAAAAAAATGATTTGTTGGAAAAACTTTAAATGAGATTAAAGTTACTAAAAAAATTCAATTAGCAGTTCTTAAAGAATTAAAAAAATTTCAAAGCAAAACAATTTTAGATTTACCAATAATTAATTGATATACATATGGATCAATAAACAAAAAGTATGATAATTTTGTAAAAGAATTAATGAGTAAAAATTTAGTAACTACTCATGGCGATTTAAGTCCCAAAAATATTTTAATTAATGAAAAAAATCAAGTTAAATTTATTGATTTTGAGTGAGTTAGAAAAAATCATTTTGCTTTTGATTTAATTACTTTAGTGGAAAATGCATCTTTTTCATGAGAAATTATCAAAGAAGTTTTTAATATTACTGATACAGAAATTAAAAAAATTACTTATGTTAGTCAAAAATTTAGAGAATATGGGTATAAGAAAAAATATGCACATTTTGATTTTCAAAAAATGAATTTAAAAGAAATAGAAGGTGGATTATCTAATCGAAATTTTAAATTAAACAACTACTTTATTCAGTATAAAAATCAAAATAAATTTAACTTTAAAATATCTACAAACAAGTTAAATAAATTAAATTTTGTACCTTTAAATCTTTATGAAGACAAAAAAATAATTATTAGAAATTTCATTGATAAACAAGAAATTAATTTTCACAGAAAAAGTATTTTAAAACAAGTTGCGCAAAACTTAAAACAACTTCATACTGTTAAAGTAAAAACTAAACAAAGCAACATTTATAAAAGAGTAATTTTTTATGGAAATAAAAGTAACAAATGAAAAGAAATAGATATATTTTTCGGTAAAAAAAATGTAGAAAAAATTTTAAATTTTATTAAAAACATTCCCAGCGAAGTTCTTTCACATAATGATTTGAATGAAGCAAATGTTTTATTAGATTTAAATAATAAAGCGTGATTTATCGATTTTGAATATATGGGATTTAATCATCCGTATTTTGATTTAGCATATTTTTCTTCTGCAACTTTTTTAAAGTCTAATGAGGAAAAATATTTACTTGAAAAATATACTGATAAAATTGATTATCGTACGTATTATCAATATAAGTGTATTGTTAATTTTTATGGTTTAATTTGAATGCTTTATTTAAGGCCTAATGCAAAAATTTCTGATAATAAAATGAATATAAAAAACATTAAAAAATACTTAAAATATTTATAAAAAAATGCAATTATTTCACTAATTGCATTTTTTGTTTTTTCTTTTGTATTAATAAATTAATGTGTTTTCTAATTCAACTATAAAGTAGAATGAAATCACCATCTTTTTTACCTTTTAAGTAGTGATTAATAATAAAAGAACTAAAAACATTGATTGCGAAAATTGTTCAAGTTGCAACTCAGATATAAGCCATTGCTTTATATGGTCTAAATGCTAAGGGATTAAGATATTCTTGTATTTTACTTCCTATTACCAATTCATTATATGAAAAAACACTATAAGTAATTGAATTTCTAAATGCTATTTCAAAATAGAGAAGAAGTAAAGAAAGATAATCATTTTTAATTGCCGGTAACATGTAATGACGATAAATATAAAATTTTGAATAACCTTGCAATTTCAGTGATTTTAAAATTTCTTCATCTACATTGTCAATTGCTTCTCATAACTGTTTCACTAGTGAAGTAGTTTCATTTAGTCCTAAAATTAAAATTAAAAGAAAAAGAGGAGAAGTAAAAATAGGATTAAAAATATAAAAGTAAACTAGTGAAGGAATAACTCTTAAAATGGAATTAAAAATTCTAGTAAAAATTGCTGCATATAAATTATTAATTTTTATAGAACAAAATGGTAACAAAATAAATGTAGTAACAATTGTTAAAGTCAAAGAAAGTATTGCAAATTTAAATGATTGCAAAATTTGTAAAAAAGGATTCAAAGTAATATCGCTACTTGTTAAATTAAAAACACTTCAATCAGGGTTAAATCAGGCTTTAAAGAAATTTTGCAACTGAAATAAATTTTTATAAGCATTTCCTGCTTCAACAAAAACATAAATTGAAAAGAGTGAAATTGTTAGAAGCAAAATTGTTTTAATTATAAATTTTCAATTTTTTTTCTTAGCTAATTGTTCATACAAAGCCAAATCATTTTTCTTTATTTTTTCAAAGTTTATTTTTTGACTTTTACTTTCAAAAAGATATTTTTTGAGAATTAAATTAAGAATTTCTAAGATAATAATCGCACTACTTAAGACAATTAAGGGAATAAGTAATTGATTAAAATTGGCAGTAACACTTGCGCCATGATTAATTAAAACTCCAATTCCCGCAGCACCTAAAGTTGCCAAAATTGATGCTCAACGCATATTTGATTCTGTTGAATATAAAAACAAAGAAATATAACGATTAACTATTCGTGGAAAAATTTCTTTTCGAAAAGCATGAAATTTACTATTTCCTTGATTTAGAGAAACATAAAAAGGAGTGGGATCGATATTTTGAACTATTTCAATGTAATATTTATGCAACCAAAGTCATGAAAATCACATAAATATAAGTAATAAAGCCTTATCTGATTCAAAAACCATAGTAAAAAGCATGATAAAAATTAATTCAGGAATAGCTCTTAAAAATAGCATAATGCCACGAGCAAAAAAACTATAAATTTTATTAGTGAATTGTCTATTCGTACCTAAAGCTGTCAAAGTTGCTAAAAGAAAACCAATAAAAGTTCCGGCAATCGAATATTTAAGAGTGTCAAAGAGTAATTTGAATGAATAAAGTCACAAATTATTCTTTAATTCATCTGCTCCATATGTACTTTGATTAATGGGGCGAAAAAGATTTTTTAAATTATTTATAAAAGTTTTTTGTCCAAATTCATTATTATGTAGTGATCAATCTAAAGTGGCAAATAGATAAATAATAATTGCAACAGAGAAAAAAATTAAAAGTCTTTTATAAATACTTCTTAATTTGTAAGTTGTTGCACTATTTTTACCTTCATATCTATAAAAAAGGATTTTATGTAAAAATTGTTTAATTTTTAGCATTAATAATTTGCTCCAAATCTTTTTGATCTATATTTTCAATTGTAGAATCGAGAGCAATGGTTTTGTTTTTAATTACAATTACACGATCAAAATAATTTTTAATTAAAGATAAATCATGAATATTAACTAAAATAGTTATTTTCTTTTCATTTTTTAAATTTTTTAAAATAGTTAATACTTCTTTAGCACTTTTATTATCTAAATTAGCTGTTGGTTCATCCGCCAAAATTAAATTTACCTTTTTTATAAGTAATTTGGTAATTTCCACTCTTTGTTGTTGACCACCACTTAATTCACTAATACGATAAAAAGCCTTGTCTAAAATGTTCAAACTATCTAAAGTTTGAAAAATATTTATCTTTTGTTCTTTAGTTAAATAACCCAAAATTTTAAAGAAGTAATTTTTATATTGCACTATTGAACGTTTTATGTTTGTATAAACATCATCAGTAAGTAACAAATTAGGTTTTTGCGTTAAAAAACCTAATTGATTCATAATATTTTTTCAATTTTTTTTATTTAAATTTCAAATGTTTTGATTATTAAATTTAACTTCACCTTGAATTGGTTTTAAATTTTTAACTATTGTTTTAAATAAAGTGCTTTTTCCAACTCCTGAATGACCAATGATTGCGACCATTTCGCCTTTTTTAAAGGTTAAATTGATATTCTCTAAAATTACATCTTTACTTTTAGGATATTTAATTTTGAGATTAGAAAGTTCTAAAAAATTCATTTAAAAATTAAATTTCTGGAATTAAATTTTCAGAATATGCTTCTTTATTTTCAGCAAGTAATTGTAATTGAATAAATTTTTTAAAGTTTTCTAAAGATGTTGGCATAAACTTGTTATATCCTGTGTAAATGCCATATGTATTTTCTTCAATGCTTAATGAAGTTAAGGCTTGACTAATTAAATTAATTTGAATTTGACTTAGACCAGCTCTTGCAAATACTGCATCATATGGTGCGGGATTAGTCACAGTTAAAACTCTTACAACATCGTTAGTTTTGCTATCATATTTTTTACCTTCACTTTCAATATATGCAGAAGGTTGGTAATAGCCTTTTGCTCAGTCTCCAGCAGTTCAGTTAAATGCTCCTTCATCATCAAAAGCAATATGTTTTGTTGTTAATCCACTATTAACTTTTCCAATTTGTTCACCAGCTCCAGCTTGTGTGACTAAAGTTTCATTATTTAATTTAGTTTTAATTTCATCAATAGATTTATCAAAGTGTCTTGCTAGTAAAGCAACTTGATATCTATATTTTCCACCGCTACTGTCTTTTCCTTTAATGACACCATGAGACAAGAATTTATCTAAATCTTTTGCTTCTCAATCAGCAATAATTTGTTTTCTTTTTTCTTCATTTCCAGAGATCAAAATAGCACCATGATACATATAAGTTATATTTTTAGATGCGGTTGGTTCATAATAAAATTTTGCATATTTTGATCCATCTCATTGTAATTGTGGATCATTTGTACTTCATGTTGGAAATTCGCCATGAGCGTTAAATTGCAATTGATTTTCTCTTTCTGCAATTAATCTTAATGGATCACTTTCACCACCATCTTTGTAAATACTATCTCCATTATCTGATCAAGTGAATTTTAAAGTTGCAGTTTGTGCAACTAATTGAGGTGTAAATTTTGCTAATTCGGCTTCTGTATCGACTTGTTCAATAAATGCTGAATAGTTTAAAACTGCCACATCTGTATCTAACTTACTACTTTGAAGATTTTGAAGAGTTTGTTGTTTATCATCTGCAACGTTAATTTTAAATTTAACATCAGGTAAATTTTTAGTTTTTTCATCTGCATTTTTTAATTCTTTAAATTTTGTTTCTAATTTTTTTAGAAAATTGGTTTCAACTTCAGTACCTCTAAAACCATCATTGAATCAACTATTTACAAGCGTAATTTCGCTATCCCAATCTCTTTGCTTGTTGTCTAAATCAGTAATTTTAGTAACAGTTTCTTTAGTTGTACATGAAATAGCAACTAAAGGTGTTGCAATAGCAGTCATAGTTAAAAGTGAACTGCTTAAAATCATTTTTTTAGTTTTTGTCATAAATAATATAAAAAAATATCCTCTCAAAATTTAACAGGGGGATATTTTTATTTCTTTATTTTGTATAACTTAAGCGCCGCAAGCATTACCTTGATCCGCCTATAGGTATAATCTCAGCCATTATGTAAATAATAGCACCCCTGTCTCTTTAATTTTATTATAGAAACAATGAAAAATTAAATAACTAATTTTTCTTTTTTGTCTTTTTTATTTTTTTCGCCAAAAAGATAGATAAAAAAATAAAAAAGACAATAGGTATTAGAACAAATCACCAATACCTTTGATTATTTTTGGAATCATGGGAAATATCTTTGTTAGACGAATCATTATTTTTTTCAATTTCTTGATCTTGAATATTTATTTCTTCATCTTTATCTTGATTTGATTTATTTTCATTAGATTCTTCATTTATTGATAAATCATTTTTATTATCATTTAAGTTTAAAATAGTTGTAGAAAGATTAAGTTCATCAATTTTTTTGCGGTTAAAATAAATATTTTCAGGTGTTAACCTATATAAATTAATTTTTAATTCATCATTTAATTTCAAGTCAAAGTTATTTAAAATTAATTCATTATTTTTTATTTTTAAATTTTCTATTAACTCATTATTTATAGTTAAATTAGCAAAAATTTCTAAATTAGAATCAAGATTATCGAAAATTATTTTATTTTTATAAATTTCCTTAATTGATATTTTTTCTTTATTATTTCATGTTCCTAAAAGATTATTATTTAAGTCATATTCACTTATAAAATAATTGCTTTTGATAATTCTTAAAACTAAAGAATCACCAGGAAAATCCATAATAACAAAACCCAGTTGATTAATGTCTGCAGATTCATTGTTTAAATGTTCTAAAAGCTTCAAATTTAAACTACTTGCAGTATCTTGAATTTTTTCACCATTAGCACGATTTAAATAATTAAAACTATAGTTAGGTAAATCTATGTAGGGTTGATTTTGATTAATTTTAGCATAACCCTTTAAATGCTTAATAAAAGCATTAAGTTTGTCACTTTCAGAACCATCATAATTATCTTGTCAAACATTTCTTGATGGATTATTGTATAACAATCCATTTTCGAAATTTGTGCTAATTAAATGATGTAAATGATTAAAAATAAAAATTTTGCCTCTTAAATCTTTAACACTTGGATTAATTCAATTGTTTTTTTCAGTATTTTGAAATAAAAAATTCTTATATTTTTCTTGTCTAAGAAAATTCAAATATTTATTTTCTCAATTTTCTTCTCTATGTGTAATTGAACCATCTTCATCTTTAATTCTTAAGATAATAAATTCAGTTGGATTAGATTTTAAAAAAGTAACATAAGCATCAAAAGCTTTTTCTAAATTTTCGGTTGAATATGTTAAACCATGTCTAATATCTAAACTTCTATCAATTCTCAGGTCAAAAAAGCGAATTCCTTGTTTTAACTGAGTAAGTCAATTTTTACTTTGTGTTTTAGCATAATTTTGTCCAAAAAAATACGCAAATCCACTACCATCAAACATTCCAGAATCATGTGTACCAGGAATGCTTAATTGTCAAAGTTTTTTATTGTCATGTACATCTTTTTGTCATCTAAATAAATTTAGTTGTGTCTCCTGAGAATTTGAAAATGCTTTATTTGAATCATGATAATCAATTTTTTGAACTTGAATACTTAAAGTCGATAAAGTTAAAAATGTTAAAACTGGTAAAGTTACAAGTTTAAATCTTTTTTTCATTAAATTATTTTTCCTTTTTTGATTAAGTATATAAATCTTTAATTTAATTAAAATTTTAACAATTATTCTAAATTTTTAATAATATTGGTAATATTTTAATATTACATATAACTAATAATATATAATTAGCAAAATAAGTAAAACCGATACAATGAAAGGAATTTCATAATATGAGTGATTTAAAGAAAAAAAATAATGAATTTGACAAAATTATTGATCAAGAATTAGGTCAAAATCACAAACAAAAAATTAAAGCTAGACAAGAGGGACATATTTTTGTTGTTGAAGGGGTTAAAGGATTCAAAAAAGCAAAAAACTCTTCTTCAAAACCAAAACCATTCAAAAAAACAGAACCTATTAAAGAACAAAAACACCCAGAAAATTGTCAAGGTTCATGCTGTGTAAAAAAAACAGAACCATCAATTAAAAAAGAAGTTGTGGTAATTAAAGAAGAAGTAAAAGAAGAAAAACATCCTGTTTCATGCAATGGAACATGTTGCAAAAAAGAACCTCTTGCTCCAATTAAAGAAGAAATGGTTGTTTATACATCACCACTTCCAACTGAAGCTAAAGAAGTAGTTGAAAGCGATAAAATCAAAGAACAATTGCCTTGTCCAGCAAGTTGCCAAAATCAATGTTGCAAAGTGATAGAAGTCAAAGAAGTTAAATTAGAAGCTAAAGAAGAAGTAAAAGAAGAAAAACATCCTGTTTCATGCAATGGAACATGTTGCAAAAAAGAACCTCTTGCTCCAATTAAAGAAGAAATGGTTGTTTATACATCACCACTTCCAACTGAAGCTAAAGAAGTAGTTGAAAGCAATAAAATCAAAGAACAATTACCTTGTCCAGCAAATTGTCAAAATCAATGTTGCAAAGTGGTTGAAATCAAAGAAGTTAAATTAGAAGCTAAAGAAGAAGTAAAAGAAGAAAAACATCCTGTTTCATGCAATGGAACATGTTGCAAAAAAGAACCTCTTGCTCCAATTAAAGAAGAAATGGTTGTTTATACATCACCACTTCCAACTGAAGCTAAAAAAGTAGTTGAAAGCAATAAAATCAAAGAACAATTACCTTGTCCAGCAAATTGCCAAAATCAATGTTGCAAAGTGATAGAAGTCAAAGAAGTTAAATCAGAAGCTAAAGAAGAAGTTAAAGAAGAAAAACACCCAGAAAATTGCCAAGGTACTTGTTGTGATCCTAAGGAAACCATAATTATTAAAGAAGAAAAAGAAATTTTAAATAATCACAGTGATAGAAACTATGGTTTATTAAATCTTGTTTGAACTTTAAGAAAAAATCACGAGCAAGAAATTGAAGCTAAAAAACCAAAATATGAAATAGCTGATAAATGATTAGTAAGCTTTTTAATAGTTTTATTATTAGTTGCTCTTATTGTAATTTCATTGTTTCTTATATTCCATTTTATTTAATTAGAACTTAATTATTTTTAGGGAATTTAAATAATTTTTAAATCATTTTATTTAGTTAAATTAATTAAAGAACATTTTCAAAGAAATGTTCTTTTTTTATTGCAATAATTTTGTTTAAAGAAATATTAAAAATAAATAAGTCAATAAAAAAGTGCAACTAATTCATTGCACTTTAAAAAAGTATTTTGATAGATTATTAAAATTAATATTTAAATTCTTGGTATTAATCTATATTAGGACGTGTTCTAATTTTGAAATTAAATGCTCTTGAAGAAGCATTGTAAAGTCCACCAATACGTTGTTGAGCTGAAATATCTTCAATTCTTTGTCCATCACTTCCTGCTCCACCACGTCAATGTTGTTGTTTAGAAGCAACTAAAGTATTTTCTGGATCACTTCCTTCTACAATGATAGTTCTACTATCAATAGATGTAGGGAATAAAAGTCCAAATTCTCTAATGCTGCTTGAACTTGCAGGAAGGAAGAAGTAATTTCTTGGTCAGTTTTTAGTATCAATTTCTCTCACTAATGAATCTGCTCTATTCATTAAATATTCTGATCATTTTTCTGCTGTTCAAACAGGTTTGTATTCTTCAGCAACATTTTGACGATCATAGTTAGAATCTCTAACACTTCTTTTTTTAATGATAAATGATGATTCATATCAATTAGTATATATGTAAATTTTGCCATTTTCTAATTTAAATGAAAAACGATACATATTTAATTGTGAAACTGGCATGGTTCTTTGTAAATCGAAAACTCCAGGATTATTTAATTCTCAGAAAATTGATTCATTTGCTACTAACCGATCATATTCTTCTTTATTGTTATAAGGACTATTTGGTAATGCTTTGTTAAAGTAAGGTGTTCCAATAAAGTTAGCAGGTAAAGCTTCAAGGAAAACTAATTCATTTGTTGCTTCATTAACAGACACTCTTAAAATTTGTTTATCATTATCCATTAATAACGAAGTAAATGGAATAAAATTTCCAATATTACTTACATCATTAACTCTAAGAGTTGTTGCTAATTGATTTTGGAATTCAAATAAGAATTTACCGTTTGGATTATTTTTAAGTTCAGAAGGTTTAAAGACAACTGAATTTTGACCATTAAGTACTTGTTCCTTAATTGCAGCAATAATTTTTCTCTCTGCCTCTTCTTGTGTAGTAACGCTTTCTCAACCAGCATCTTGTAAATCCAAAATAGGAATTCTAGCTAAGAAACCGGCATCTAAGTTTTGATTAAAGAATAAATCGCTAGCTCCATCTTCAAGTCCAACTGTATCAGTTGTATAGAATTTAATAGTTAATTCTTTTTCTTCACTAAATTCGCCAATATTATCAAATGATGGTGTATTTTGAGGTTGATAAATATATTTAACTTTTACTTTAATTTGTCTAAATGCTTCGCTACCACTATTTTCTGGTGTATATCAACTTGAATCAGTTTCAGTTTGATTTTTTAGTAAAACTACTTTAAAGAAGTTTTGATTATAAGTTGATGGTTGTGAAGCATTTGGAATATCAATTTTGGTAAAAGCAAAAGCTTTAAACATATCTAAGAAAGTATCATTATTTGTAATATCTAATTCAGTTAAATTAGTATCTAATGAATTAAGATAAGTAGTAAAGTGTCTTAATAAAACATCATCTTTTGCTCTTACAACTTCATATCTATGATCTTTTGTAAATCCACCTTCATTTGTAACTGGGCTATTTAATTGTTTTAAAAATTGTGATTTATTTTCAACTACAAATTTCATAAATTTAGTTCATTTTGATTCCTGATTATTTGTAAATAAATTATTAATAACAGTTACAAAATTTTCTTTGTTATTTGAATAAAGTTTTTCTGTAGTTTCAACTAAATTATTACCATTTTTCTCAAGACCAATAATATTAATTAATTCATCAAGTTTTTGATTGTAATTGTTTACCAATTCATTTGTAAATTGAGATGGTGAAGCAAATTGTTCATTTAAATACAATTCACTAAAAATTTCTTGTAAACTTAATTTTTGACTAATTAATTTTTTAATAAGATCTTTAAATGTTTCATAGAATGAAGTATATGTTTGATTTACTTTTGATAAATTTTTACCAAATAGTAATAAATTATCCAAGTTTTTATAAGATTCAATTGATGTTAATCTAGTTGTAAGGTCTTCTCTTGCTTTTTCAATTTGAATTTTTAGATTATTGTTAAATTCTTCTTGTAAAGATGAAAGATAATTGTTATCTAGATAACTATTATCATCATCCATTGTTGCAAGAGTAAGTGGCTTAAATGCTTCAACAATTTTATTAATTAATTCACTATCATTTAAATAGTTCTCTAATGATGTATAGTCAACATTAATTGCAGTTTCTAATTGATCTTTATCAATGTTTTTAACTAAATTATTTTGTAAATTGTACATTTGAGCGATGAAATCGTTGCTAAATGTATCAATTGTGTTAAAGTTCTGAGTAAATGGTAATAAAAAGTCAGTTGCAAAATCCCTTGTTGCATCAACTTTTACATAATTAATGATTAAACTATTATTAAAATTAGCTTTTTCAAATTTGCTTAAGAAATATGAACCTGCATAAAGCGCTTCATAAAGAGAATTAAAAGTTTTGTCGCTATTATCTGTTGTGTAAATTGAATTTACGATGTTTAATCATGTATTTTTATCATTTTCATTTTCAACAGTTTTATTAATTTTTCAAGCAAATGCGCTATCAACGTATTTATCTCTTTCTGTTGAATTTATATTTGTTACAACTTCATTAGCATTACCCCGAGCATTGAAAGCTTGGAAATTATTTTTAAGATAATTTCATGTACTTAAAACATTATTTCTCTTTACTTCTAAACCTTCATTATAAATTTTAGAAATTTGAAGATTTAGTTGGTTAATTGCAGCAGTTAATTTTGCGTTAATTTTTTCTACTGCTGAGGTTTCTTCATCTAATTGATAATTAGAGAATTCTTGATTAGTTAATTCGGTGATAGCTTTTTCTTCAAATTCTGGAAGTTTTAAATTGCTATATTTTTCATTAATAATGTTTAGTAGATTTTGAGCTCTTGTTTTAGTTTTATTTAAATCAATTTTTTTAGACTCGATAATTTCATTAATCGCTGTGATAATTTCAAATTGTTTTAAGACTTTATCAACTTCATTATTATTAAGATTTTTGTTAGCATTTTCAGCTTGAATTAATAAGGTATTTAAATCATCATATTTAGTTCTAGTTGTATCACTATCTAAATATGTATTAATTCCAATTGCTTTATATGTAAGATAATTTTGACCACTATTAATGTATTTTCTTAATTCAACTGCATTTTCATAGATATTAGGAATTGATGTATTTTCATTTGTTTTATCTAAGTATTTGCTTTTAAGTACTTCAAAGTTACGTATTGATTGTTCACCTTGATTTAATTCTCTAATAAATTCTTCAAATTTTGCATTTAAAACTTCTTTTTCATCATCAATTAAAATGTTGTTTGAATTTAATTTATTTCTTAATTCTGCATAAGTATTGAGTAATTTTAGTTTTTCATGTTTGATTTGAATTTCAACTTTTTTGACATCAATTTGTTCAGGAGTCACTTTTTGTGTATAAAGCTGTTCTGCATTAGCAATTAAAGTTTTTAGTTCATTTTTTTCATCTCTCAATTGATAATCTGAACCCAAAGTGTTAGTATATTCTTCAGCACTTTTAATAGTCTTAGCCAAATTTAAATAATTAGTTGTTGGATTTTTTAATCAAGTTTTAAAATCTTCAACCAATGTATTAAGTTCATCAAAACTAGTTGCTGAAGTATTGTCTTCCTCATATTTATCTAATCTAGTTTTAAGTTTTAAGTAAACTTCTTGAAAACTTGTATTTAAATTTTCATATGTGTCATCATTTAAATCTTGTTTATAGTTTTCAAATATAACATGATTTTCTTTTCTTTTTGTTGCAGTACTTTTCGCAACATTAAGAGCATTAATTAAACGATCAATATTATCATTTATTTCAACATTATTTGCATCATTATCATAAGACTTAGTTGGAATATTGTTTCACAAGGCATTAATTAGATAGTTTGCATCTGTCAATACACCTAAATATGAATCACGTTGATAATCTTCAATTTGTGTTGCAATTTCATTTTCTTTTGTGACTAACTCTTTGGCTTTTAAAGCACGTTCCTTCATTCTAAGTAAGTGTGCTTGATCTTGTGTACCACTTGAATTAATGGTATTTGTTTGAATTCTATCTAATCAACGATCTACATTGACTCTATAACTTGTGTTTCCATTGATGCTATTTTTGCTATTGAAATTAGTGGTTGCCAAAATAGCTTTTGCTTCACGAATAATATTTTCAATCTCAGTAGCTAAATTTAATTTATTAGTTAGTTCAGTGATTTGATTTGAAATTTGATCAAGATCAGAACCATTATTTGTATTACTTGCATAATTATTTTTTGCTTGCACAATTAAATTATTAAGTTGAGTACGGTATTCAATAACGGCAGGTGAAGAATTATTTTCTGCTGTTGTCAGAGCATCATTTGCTAATTTAACTTTTGCAGCTAATTCAACTGTTTTGTCTAAGTTGAGAGCAATATTATCAATTTTTTGACTAATTTCATTCAATGGATCCATGGTAGTTGCAGCTGAATTTGTTTTAAGTAATTCATCTAATTTAGAATTAATTAATTCTTCTGCTTCAGGATCAACTCCACCAGGAATTGCAGCTAATTTTTCTCTAAATTTATTTCTTAGTCCAATTCTTGCATCTTCGATATTTTCAGCATTTCTACTTCTAATTTCAGAAAGAGTTGATTCATTTGCTAATTGTTTCTTCAACTCTTCTTTACGTTGAATTAAATCACTGTAATTATTTGTTGAATTAGGAAGAGAATTGTTAAGTGCTTGAGTTAATTTTTCAAGTGTTGTTTTTTGTGCTTCTCTTTCAACAGGATCAGTTGTATTTTCAATAGTAGAAATTTTATCAGCTGTTCTTTTTTGTTCAACAACTAATGAAAATTCTTGTTCTGCTTTAGCAAGCAATTCTTTAGCTTGAGCCTCATTTAAAGAAGGATTATTTAATCTTTGAGTTAAATCATTAATAAATTCTTCGGCTGAATTTTTAACTTGTAAGTGTGAGTTACTATTTCCAAATTCAGGATCATTAACATATTCTCTAATTTTTCTTAGTTGTTCAAGTGCTAAATCTTTAGCATAAGCAACTTTTAATTTATTTTCAAAATTGTTTATGCCCTCGATAGTTGCTGGATTTGAAATTTTGTATTGTTCATATTCTATAACAACTCTATCATAATTTGGGAAAGATGCATTAGGATCTACATTTTTAATACCTGTAATTGATTGATCAATATTAGTTTTAATTTGATCTATGTTGGCAACAGCAGCATCATAATTTGCTTGATTTTTATCTCTTGTAGCTTCTAATTGATTTCTGTTTTCATTTATATCATTTTGAGCAGCTTTAATTTCATAAATTGAATATTTATTTGTAGTATCATCAAGCATATTTTGATATTTATTTTTAAGAGTATTTATATTAGTTAAAACATCACTAAAAATTGCTTTTGGTTCTTGTGCATCAGTTAAAACATTATCTAAAGCAAGAATTTGATTTTCTAAAAGTTTTTTTTCATCAGCAATTTGCATTGCTTTTTTGATATTTGCTATTTTTTGAGCAACAATTGCTTCTGTATCAGTAGGAAGAGGTAAATTTTTTTCAATTTGTGCTTTTAAATAAGCAGCGGTTTTTGGATTATTTTTAGTAAGTTCTTTTTGTTTTGCAATTGCTTCTTTTAAAGCATCAACAAGAGGAATTTGTTTTTCAACTACATTGCTCATGTTTTTTACATTTTCAGGATCGTTTGATGCTTGTAATTTTTCAGTTTCTTGATCAATTTTTGTTAAAGCTTCATTTAATTTATTATCAATTTCATCACTTTCAGTTGAGGATTTTGCTTGAAGAAAAGTGTTAAAATATGCTAATTTGTCTTTTGATGATGCTAATGTTAAATCATCTTTAGCATCATTTAAATTAACTTCTTGTGCAGAAATTGTAGTTAAAGCAGGAATTTGATCACCAACAAAAACATTTTTAATTATTTGATCAACGTTGGCAATGGTTTCTTCAGCTTGATCAATAGCATTTTGTGTTTTAGCCATTGAATAAGGAGAATTTTCTACTTCATCAATTTGATTTAATAATTGTTGTTTGTTAATTTCAAGATTTTTAACAATAGGTGCAGCATTTTTAAGCTTAATAATTTCATCTAATAATTCATCTTTTTGTTCATCAGATAAATTACCAAGTTGTGCAACTTTATCTTTTAGTTCATTTCATTTGTTTCTTAGTGAACTTTCTCCAAGACTTTGTTCTCCCTCTTCATCACCATAGTTGTTATTAATTGCATCAAGAGCATTTTGTAATTCATTTGCAAAAGCAATATCTGTTTGATCGTCATTTAAATTATTTAAAAGTACACTAAGTTCTTTTTGAGTTTGAGCAATTTTATCTTTATTTGCAAAAGGATCACTGAATAATTCTTCAAGTTGTTTTTTCAAAGCATCAATTTCATCTTGTTTTTCAGCAACTTTTTGTTTTAAAGTTGAGCTATTTTCAGCAGATGCTAAAATCTCATCTAATTCAACACCTAAATTAGCCAATTTATTTAATTCAATCGCATTTTCTCTTAATGAATTTAATTTATCATTTATTTCATCAAATTTTTTAAGATCTGCTTGCGATGCAATTCCAGCATCTATTTTATTTTTTAATTGTGCTAATTGATCATTTAATTGATTATTTAAATCAATTTGTTTTTTTGTATAGCTGTTGTATTCAAAATTTTCTTCTTGATTTGGATTATAAACTTTATCAAGATAAATTGAAGTATTATCAGCATTAGTTTTAGTTTTGTGATATTCAATAAACAAGGTTATTGCATTTAATTTTGCATCATATCTTTTAATAATTGTAGTTAAAAGAGGTGATGGAAGAGGATTAAAATAATTTACATATTTTTCATGTATTTCATTTAAAGTTTCTAATTCTTCAATTATGTCGCTAAATTCGTTTTCATTTTGTGTTTTTAATTCATTTTTAATTTGATCAACTTTAGCAAAAAGAAGATGGAAATATGTTTTTTGATTACTTCTAAATTGTGCTTCTAATAAATCTGTTTTAGTAACTAACTCATCACTATTTATTTTTTGATTTGCTTGAAGTTCAACTGCTTGATTTAATAAATTAGAATAAATTGTAGCAATTTCATTACTCATAAAGGTGCTACGATTTAATTCCTGATTAATTTTTAATTCCTTAGTTAAATTATTTAAAGCAACTCTCTTCTCAATTTCTTTAGTTAATGAATCAATAATTTTATCTAATTTGTTATTTAAATCTTTAGTATTTTGTGAAATTGAACTAATGAAATTATTAATTTCTTTTTGATAAAAATCTTTTCTTTCATAAGTGATAATACTATCAGTAAAACGACTATTTAAGATAGAATTCAATTTAACAATTTTTTTGTCTAAATTAGTAATTAAAGCAATCTCTGTTGTCAATTTATTTTTAAAACCAATGAATTGATCTTTGTATTCTTCATTTACATCATCAAGTTTGTCATATGAGATATTAATATTGTGTTCAAAATAATTTCTTTTAAGAGCATTATAAATTAATGATTTTAAGTAGTTTGTGCCATTAAGGGCATGAACAACAAAAGATTTTAAATTATTTCTAAGTTCAGGCATACTTCTTGAATTGTCTAAAAGCATTGTTAAATAAACATTAAGTTGTGATTTAATGTCTTTAAATTCGTTTAATGAAGTAGCGGCACTAACTTGATTTTTAATATCTTTGACATATTCTTGAGTTTTGATTGCGTAATATTTATCAAGAACATTTGATTTTGTTGCTTCTTGAATTTGATTAATAATTTCAAAAATTTCTTGATGTGTAATTCTTAAATCAATATTGTCTTCTTTATATTGATTAGTTAAATTATCAAGTGAGTTTTTGTTTAACACAATTTCATTTTTACTGAAGTTGTTGGCTAAAAGTTGATCTTTGATTTTATTAATATAAATGTTGAAATAATTTTGCAAGACAATAGTAGGTAAAGTTTGACTAAAGTAAATATTTTCCTCAAAAGTATTAGCAAGTGGACTTACGGGATAAAGAGTCGATTGAATAATATCATTTTGTTGATTTAAGTATTTATTTAATTTATCAGCAAATTGTTGTAGAAAATTATAAATTTGATCTTTAGTGCGAGTATTTAATTGCCCTAAAGTGTTTGGTTGAGTTAATTTTTCACTTTTAAAATTATCAAAGAGATCATTTTCTCTAATTCTATTTTGTTGATTCTCTAGAACTTTTTTTAATAATTTTAATTCATTGAAAGTTAATGTATTGTTTTTGGCATAGTCTAAATATGCTGTTAACAAGGCACTTTGGTAATTATTAGTATTTTCTAAAACATTTGTTAAGCCTAATTTAGATTCTTTTCATGAATCATCAGCCAATTTTTCTAAATAAGATAAATTTGCTTGAGTGGTTTGATCAAAAATAAAATCGTTTTTATTTTTATTGTATAACTCTTTACTTTCGACATAATTTTTGTAAAGTCCTGATTCTGTGCTATTTTCATTTCTATATGTTCGACTCATTAATAGTCCTGCAGTAGCTGCCAAACCAGCAGCACTTGCTAAACCTAAAGCACCTAAAAGTAAGATTTTTTTACTCATTAGTTTCCTCCTTGTGTATTATTTGTCTCATTAGTTCTATCAACATGTAATTTCATTTGAAAATCAAATTTATCTAATAAGTTGAATAAGTTTTCTCTACCTAAATTCATGTTATCGAAGTAATTTCCATTATCTCTAAAGACAACATATTTGGGATCGGTATTGTATCTTGGTCACTGATCAATTTTATTAACAACTTGAGCAGCTAAAAACTTACTAAAGTTTCTTGAAGCAATGTTTAAATCATTATTAGCATCAGTAATGAATTGATTAATTGAATCAGCATGTGGTGTTATGAAGACTGTTTCATTTTTATCACGAGCAGTTGATCCATCAGGTGTAGAACCTAAAACAAAAGCTTGATTACCAGTTTCTGCTACACTAATACCACCACCATTTGCATTTCTAAAAGCAAAATATATGTTTAGAGCAGAAATTTTACCTTGTGTTGCAGTAATTGCATCTGGATTTTGAGCGATAAGTGGAATGAAAACAGAAATACCTAATGAATGGGTATATTTTCTTGTGTTTCTATCATATGAAAAATCAGCTGATAGAGGTTTTCAGTAGATAAAAGTGTCTCCATTACTATCTCTTACTGGAATATATTTTGTTACTTCAGTAGATCCATAAGTAGGATATCTTAAGTTAAATGTTGCATCATCTTTAAATTTAATTTTAAATCTTAAGTTAGGAGTTGAAGTTGAGCCTCTTTGATCTGTATCATTAAGATTAACATTTACATTTTCTGTAAAGTATGAAAGATTATTTTTAATTAAATTCAATGTTCCATATTCATTAAAAGAAGCAATAAGATTTGGTAGTGTAGCATAAGCATTTCATCCAGCATCATTGATGTGGAATAATGGAGCAGTATTCATGTTTTCTTTAGTTTCAATAAGAGATTTGTCAAAATGAATTAAATCTAAAGTTTTGAAGGTAATTAAAACATCTCTTTCTAAATGTTGGAATGAAGTAACATCATTGAAAATATTTGTATTATCAATAGGTGGTTGATAAACAAATCTAAGATTTACTTTAACTTTTTTAATTGAGGTATCAGTTTGTAAAAAAGTTTGAGTAAATGATTCATCAGTTTGTTCTTTAAATAAATATACTTTAACGTTTTCGTTATATGGATTTTGTCCTTTAACAAGAGGAAATGCGTTGAAGTATTCAAGTAAAGGTGAAGAAGAAGATATTTCAAGAGCATCGTAAGTGTTTGCACCCGCTGTGAAAGTAGTTTTATTTGTAGCTAATTCATTTACTTTATTAACAAAAACTTCGCTTAAATATTCATCTTTTGCATTAATTAATTTTGAATTTCTTGTACCGTTTGTTGTTTGAGTTAAGTAATTAAAGAATAATCTTTTATTACTTTCATTAAGCAGTCATAGTCTAAGGTTATTAGAAATTTTAAGTGTATTTTTAAGTGAAAGTAACTGATTTCTTAAGGAACTTTGTAAAGGAATTAAGACATTTCCAGCAGCTTGATCAATATTTCTTGCAATTGTTGATTGAACTGAATAGAAATTAATAATATCTTCAAAGAATTGTGAATTTGTTAAATTGTTAAATGGCGCTTCGTTTTTAGCGATTAGATTTAACATATTTGCAAAATTAGTTCTCTTAGTTATGTAAGTAGTGTTAGTTTGTTTTAGACCACTTGTATTTTCTGAACCATAAATAAGATTATTTAATGTTACATATGCATTTTTAATGTGATTATTAATATATTCAACAAAATTTCTATAATTTGTTTCTCTTTGAGCTTTAATTTCTTCACTTAAATCCATGTTGTAGTCAATAGAACCCAATGATGGATTTAAAGCTGCATTAAGTTGCTCTTGATTATTTGTTGCATAATTACGTAACTCTTCAAATTTTGTACGATAAGAACTAATATTTTCATCAAATTGTGTTTTAAATAAAGCTTTGATTAAATCATTAATATTAGTTTCATTACTATTATTGTTTTCGGTTGTCTCTAATTCATTGTAAAAAGCTCTCAATTCTGTTCTAGTTGAAGAAGAAGTATTTCTTGCAACACCAATTAATTGAGTAAAGTAATTCTCTAAATCTTGTGAGATAATGCCATAAGAACCATTTAATTTTTCTTGATAGTTTGAAACATCAATTGAATCATTTGAACTTAATGCATTAGTAGCTCTTTGGATAGTTTCGCTAGTATTATTTAATAATTCATCAGTTATACCAGCAATAATTTTTGCATAAGTTTTATCATCAGAATTATCTTTAAAGAAATTAACATATTTTTCAATTAATTCTTTAATTGATTTTAATCTATTTTTTTCTCAAGTTACAAGACGATTTACTTGTTCATTAGACTTAACTTTTGAAGTTGCTATTTTTTCATTTGCACTTGAAATATCGCCAGAATTTGAAACTCTATAGTTTTCTAAATTTCTAATAGCATTTTCTTCAAAATCAGACATAATTGGTGTAAATTGTCCACTGTCAATAGCAGGATATATTTGATAAAAATCTTTTATATTTTTTGCAATTTGTAATTGTTCTAAAATTTCTTTATTTTTCTGATTTTTTAATTGTGCAATTATTCCAGTTAATTCATTTTTTATTTTGTCATAAGCTTCATATTTTTCAGCTTCAACTATTAAAATATTATTTTTATTTTGTGCAAGAACAACATTTTTATTTTCTGCATTTGAGATAATTTCATTTAATTTTGTGTAAAGAGTTTGCATTTCCACGCTTTCGTTCTCTACACTTTCAACTGTTCAACTTTTTGCTTCAATAATTGCATTATGAAGATTTTTAGCTGTATCAATAGCTGTTAAATAACTATATTTACCTCTACCACTTACGTAAGTATTCAATAGTTTTTGGTAATTTTCTTCATTTTCAAGTGAGGAATTTTCTCTTAATTCAACAAGCATTAAATCTAATATTTTTTGAATTGAAGCTTTTTCATTATTAGTTAAATTGTCAATTGTATTAGCATCAGTTTGAAAATTAACTACTAAATTGTTTGTAGCTTTAGCATATTCAAGCATAAAAGTTAATCTTGCTTTTAATCTATCAATTAATGCTTTTTGTTTATTAATTTCAGTAATGTCAATATTTTGAACATATTTTGTCACACCATCAGCAATTGCTGTATTTAAATCATTTTTAGCACTAACTAAATTTTGATTATTTTTAATATCATCTACTTCACTATCTAAAGAATTAATTGCTATTCTTGCAGCATCAATGCTTTCAGCAAGTTGTTTATAAGTACTATAAGCATTTACTACTCTTCTTACTTCCTCATCAATATCTATTAAGGTAAGGAAGTTATCGACTGTGGTAATTGTTGTATTTTTATTGTTATAGAAGTCAGTTAGAGCAGTTTTTAATTCATTGTATTTAACTTCATTACCTAAGTCTTGTAATTGACTAACTTTTACTCCTAAAACTTCAGTTTCTTTATTAATGTATTCAATTAATGTTTTTCTAGTTTTATAAACATTAATTTTTGCGTCATATTCTCTAATTAAACGATTTTGCGCATTTTCTAAACTTTTTAAGTCATTATTCAAATCGGGTACAGAAAGAAGAATAGAATCAGCAATATTTTTTGCATCTCATTCAAAACCATAATTTGGATATGAATTATCAGCAACGATTTCTTTTTGTCCGATGGTAGTAATATTATTTTCAACATTTCCATCAATGTATTTTTTCTCTAAGTCTAATAAAGAAGATGCTCTACGTAATAATACGGTGTTTGATTTAATTAAAATACTATCCACATTTTCTGATGAAGTAATTTCATTTTTTTGCTTTTCAATGTAGGCTTCAAATTTTTCTTTAGCTTGTTGTGGAGTTAAATCAATATTTCCTTGAGGATAATTAATTAAAGCTAATTTAGCTTTAGCTTCTTTATATTCATTTAAAAAGTCATTTAAAGCATTAGCTGAGTCTAACAACTGAGCTAAATCATTATTTGCATCTTTTAATGTAGCAGCATCAGGGTTTCTAAAACTATCTCTAGCTTTAGTTAATGCATCACTTAATTTTTGTTGAATTTCTGTTTCGAATGGATCTTTTTCTTCTTCAGGTTTAACAGCAAGGCGATCAATAATATCTTGTGTTTGTTTAGTTTTTTGAGCTAATTCTAACAATGACGTTTTATTGCTTTCTAATTTTAATAAATCATTGTGCACGTCTGCAACAGAAGGTTTATCAGCGGCAGAATCAACGTTGTTTACAAAACCATCCAAAATACTATTAAGAGCTTCTTTTAAGGCTGGATCATAACTATTGGCTGGATCTTCTGGATTGGAAGCATTAGCAGGAGTTAATAAATTATTTAATTCATCTCTTTTTTCTTGAATTTTGGCTTTTTCCGCAGTTTTAACTTCATCTAATTCACGATATTCGTCTAATGAAGCTTTTAAGTCCACAGTTTTGTTTTGAATTTCATTTGGTGTTGATGAATCTGTTGGAAGAGTAGAAATTAATTTTTCCTTTAATGGAGTTAAATCATTTTGATTAGTTGTCGTATTTAAGTATTCAATTGTTTCTTTTTGCTCTTGAGCAAGATCTTGAAGTTTTTGAACTGTTTCTTTTAAATTATTAATGTTAGTTAAATCACTAGGACTAGTTGCATTAGATACTTGTTCTTTCAAAGCAGCAATAGTTTCTTCCATTTTGCTTTTCGCTTGTTGTGCTTGTGGAAAATCGGCTTTGGCATTAGTAGTATCAAAAGTAGCAACTTTGGCTTCTAAATCAGCAATCTTTTTGTTTACAACATCTTTATTAAATTCAAGTTGTAATTTTGCATAAATTTCATTTAAATCATCAAACGATGTAGAATCAGCATTTTCTTTTGCTAAGAAATCGTCATAAAGTGCCTGTAAAAGTGGCGCTTCTGTTAAACCTTCATTTCTCATTGCAGCATCAAGTGATGCTTTTTTATCTTTAATTTTTTGAACTAAAGCATTGTAACTATTTTCAATTCTAGTTTTTTCGTTTTGCGCTGCAGACAGGGTGATTTGGGCTTCTTCGGTTTTACTTCTTAGTGCATTTAATGAAGAATCTTTAGAATTTAGAATTCTTTCATATTCAGTAATTTTGGCATCTAGTGCTTCTGCTTCAGCACTAAAAATAGTTTTATTTTTCTCAGCGGCAGTATAGACTGCTTTTAATTTGACAATTTCATCTTTTAAATCTTGACGTGCTCTAATTTTGGCTAGTTCTGCATCGAGGTTGTTAATTTTGTTATTAATTTGAGCGTTATTATCATCTGAATTAAGAGTTGAATTAAGAATTATGTCTTTTAAAATTTGAGCAGATTCTGGTTGATTTTCAGTGTCAATTTCTGCATAAGTATCTAAAGCTTCTTTTAATTTTTGTGCTAATTTCATTTGACGTTCAATTTCGGCAGTTAAAAGATCCAATTCTTCTGGTGTTGCTTTAGGATCTTGATTTAACAATTGATCTTTTTTATCTAACAATGCTTGAATTGAATTATTTACCTGTGAAAATGGTTCAATGGTCAAATCATGTTTATTAAGTTTTAATTCATCGACAGCATTTTTAAGTTTTGTTGCAGCAATTTGATAAAGTAAATTTTCTTCTTGAGCTCTTAAGTTATCAGCTAAATTTTGATAATCTTGATAGCTATCTGCATTTTTTGGATTTTGATCATTAATCTCATTGAAAAAATTATTAGCTTGATTTAAAAGATTTTGTGCGTTGTTTAAATCATCATTAGGGAAATTATTGTTATTTGGCAATTCTTTAGTTTTTTTAATAATTTCTGCTAATTTATTTTTATTAACTTCATAATCATATGCTTTTTGCACATTATTAGCCATATCAATCATTAACTGTTTAGCAGCTTCACGATCTTCTTTTGGTAAAGATAAATCAAGAACTTTTTCTTTTAAATTGTTTAATTGTTCTTTTAATTTAGCTTGTAATGGAGTATCTTGAATTCCAGTTTTTGCAGGTGCAAAAGTATTGTTAATAGCTTTTAGAGCTTGTCTATAAGCTGAATCGGAATCATATTGTGATTTTTTACGGTAATAGTCATCCAATGCATTTCTTAATTGTTCATTAACATTTAGAGGATCTTCTTGATCTGGAGCAGCAAATACATTACGTGCATCATTCATTAATTTTTTAATTTGTTTAAGTTCGACTGCTAACTGGTTTTTTAAGTCAGTATCATCATCGATTTTATCCATTTCTGCAACTGCTTCTTTAAAAGTATCTTCTAAATTTTTAGTACTATCAAGTTTAGATTCAATATCGTTCATTTGCTCTTGAATTTCTGCCATTCTAGCAAGTTTTTCATTTAGAGGCAAACTACTGTCTAATGAAAGAGCAATTGCTTCACTTTGCAATTGATTTAATCTATTTACTAATTCTTGGTGAGCAGGATCAGTTGGATTAAATTTTTGATCAATTTTCTCACGAATTACATCTTTTAATTCTTCAATTTGATTTAAATTTTGTGAAAGAAGAATTTTTTCTCTTAACTCTGTATATTGTGCAATTTTTTGTTGTAATTCAGCTCTAGTTGCTGTTGAATTTGTTAATGCTAAAGGAGCGGATGATTTATTAAGTTCTACTAATTTAACTAACAATTCTTTGTCAGCTTTAATATGCGCTGCAATTTCATCAGTTTTGCTAATTCATAAATTTAATTCATGTTTATTGATTAATCTTTCAAGATTTGAATAGTTTTCAAATAAATTACCTAGATTATCAACTGAATCAGATTTTTCAAGAACATTTTTTACTTTTTCTTGTAAATTTTTAATTTGTGTTGTTCATTTGTCATTAACATTTTCAGGATTAATAGGATCAATTAATTTAGAATAATCATCTAAAGAAGTCTCTAACTGTTTTTCTAAGATAACAAACTGATCTTTTAATGCTTGATTGGCGTAAATTAATTTGGCATAACTATTTTCTAAATTAGCAATAGTTTCAATTAAATCTGATATTTTTTCAGTTTTAAGCATTTTTTCATTGATTTGTGTCACAAATGAATCGAGATCATTTTTACTTAAAATGTTGTTTGTTTGTCCTTTATTTAGTTTATTAATTAAATTAGAATGTGATAAGTTAGCGGTTTTAAGATAGAAAGCATTATTAAAGAAATTGATTTTTAAATCAATTAATTGAGCAGATGTTAATTTTGAATTTTCTAATTTATTAGTTACACTATTTAAAAGATCTTGATATTTTTGAGTAAAAATATCACTAATTTCATTATTTGTAAGTTGTTCTTTAATGTTTAACACTAATGAATTAATGTCATTTTTAATTTCTTCTTCACTAGCAAAATAAGAAGCACTATTGGTTAAAATGAATGAAATTAATTCATTAGCATTGTTTAATCCTTCGTTATTATTAAGTGTTAAAACATTAAAGTTTTTATCAACTTGTGATCTTAAATCATCTAATTGACGGAATAAAAGATTTTTTGTTGTTTGCTCTAATTGTGTTTCATTTAGAATTGCTTTAGCTTCATAAATCTTGTTAATTAAAGCTATATAATTTTGATTTTGTTCTTTGCTTAAATTTAATGAACTTTCAAGAATTTCATTTAAAACCTTGTCAAAAAGATAAGATAAAACTTGCACGTTATCACGAGTATATTCAGGTGAGTTTAAAAGTTCTTCGGTTTCTTTTAAAAGTTGTGAAAGACTGTTGTATTCATCAAGAGTAATTTTTAATTCTTTGGTTCTGTACTCATGTAAAAGTTTATATAGTTTTACTTCCAATTCAATGCTAATTTCATTTTGTTGTTCAATTAAAGAGCTAGTTTGTTCAAAGAATTTATCAAGATTTTTGCTTTCTTTATATTCTTTAAAAACAATTTCATAATCACTTTTAAGATCGGGACTTTTAATTAAACTTGCTAACTGTGAAAAGATTTTCTCGTTTTCTTCTTGATTTAAATTCTGTTTAAGACTTTGTCTAATTAAACTTTTTATAACTTTTTCTCTTAAAGCATTTCTTTGAATTAACATATCTTTAGTTGAAGAATTTTTATTTGTTAACAACTGACTTGCAAATTGAATTTCAGTTAGAAGTTCGTCTTTATCCTTTTTGTCTAAAGAAGATTTATTCAAGTAATCAATTGCTTTTTTAGTTTCTTCATCCAATTGTTTAAAAGGTGTTATCTTTTCAATTTGCTGATTATCTTTCCTTGAATTTTTTAATAATAAAATTGCAATTGTACTTAAACCAACAGCGGGAATAAGTAAAGCGGCTGCACCAATTGCTAAGGCTTTTCCTGTTTTTTTCATAAACTATCCTTTCGTTTCTATGTTTTATTTTTAATGTACTTCCTATTCTTAAAACTTATATAATATTAACTATGTAATATTATTAATAAGTTTCTTATAATATTACTATATCTTGCTAAAAAAAGAATTAAAAAATTGGAATTTTAAAAAAGTTAAAAAAATATCATTTTTTTACTCTTTTTTAAACTTTTTGACTAAAAAAATTACTTTATAGGAGCATTTATATGTTTTATTTACTTCATAAAAAAAGAGGAGAATCTTCTTTTCAAGCAATTAAAAAATTTGCAAAAGATCAGAAAATTTTAAAAGTTGGTCATACTGGAACTTTGGACCTTTTTGCAACAGGATTATTACTTGTGGCAACCGATGAAGACACAAAATTAATTTCCTATATTGCAGATAAAAATAAAACATATGAGGCGGAAATTAAATTTGGATCTCAGACTGATACTTATGATCTTGAGGGTGAGATAATTAATTATTCAACCAATAAAATAGAAGAAAAAGACTTAATAAAAATTATTGAATGATTAGAAGTTCAAAATAGTCAAATTCCTCCTATTTATAGTGCCAAAAAGATTGATGGCATAAGAAGTTATGAACTAGCAAGAAAAAAAATAAAAGTTGACTTAAAACCTCAAAAAATAAAAGTTGAAAACGTCAAAATTGAAAAATTTAATTTTGACGAACAAACCTTAAAAATAGCTCTATCCGTGTCAAATGGAACTTTTATTCGTTCACTTGCTAATGATTTAGCAATTGCTTTTAATACTTACGGACATTTAATTAGTTTAAAGCGAATAATAATTTCCGATTTTAATATTTCACTTTTGAATAATAAAGAATTTGTTAAAATTGAAAATGCACCCGCTTTTGCAATTTCCACAATTTTTCTTGCTGCTAAAGAGATAAAAAAATTAAAAAATGGCTTTAGTGTAAAAACTTTTTTAGATTTGAAAAATAATGAAGAATATCTAATTGCAGATGAAGAAAGTAAAGCAAATATTTTAGGTATTGTTTATTTTAAAGATAATGAAATAAAAGTAAAAAAATTGTTTGGAAATAAATTAACAAAGTATTAAAAGGAAATTATGACAAGTAAAGAAAAAAAAGAATTGAAAAATCAAATTAGAATGGTTGCTTTTGATGTTGATGGTACCATTTTACCTTTTAGTCAATTGTCTTTTAATCCTAACATTCAAAAAATGTTCAAGGACTTAGAAAAAAATAATATTTATTCTATTATTTCAACAGCCAGAGAATTTATTACAATAGGTAATTTATTAGATCAAATTCCCGAGGCAAACTATTTTATAGGTGCAAACGGAATGTTTGTATATGATTTACAAGCTAAAGAAATTATTTATGAAAAACCTATTAAATTGCAAAATTTAGAACTTTTATATAAAGAAATTTGGGGACACCCTGATTTGGAAAGTCTTACAGTAACTGATTTAAATTGATGTTATCATTCACCAGGAATTAATAAAAATACTTGATTTTTAACTCCTCACCATGCTAAAATGAAAGAAATCAATTTCTTTGAAATTGATTCAAAACATATTCACATAATTACTCTAGGATCTTATAATGAGGAAACTACTACTAGATTAGAAGAATTTGTCAAACATACAATTAGAAAATACAATTTACCATTAGAAATTAATTCTAAATGACACAGAGGACTTTTTGTTACTCCAAAAGGTGTAACCAAATTTACGGCTTTATCATGACTAGCTAATTATTTAGGTCTTGATGCTTCAAAAAATTTAATTGCTTTTGGTGATAGCTCAAATGATTATGAAATGATTAAATACTCTGCTTATGGTGTAGCTGTAGGATGCGAAGACAAATATATTTGTCAAATTGCAAAAGATATTGCTGATGATGTTAAACAAGATGGTACTTATACAAAATTAAAAGATTTACAAATTATCTAATGTCTCATAAAGAGACATTTTTTTATTTCTAATTTCTAAAAGTAATTATTAAATTACTTACTTTTTATATAATTTACGTATTAATTAATATCAAAAAAAGAAAGAGGCAATAAAATGTCAAAATATGAAAAATTGTCTAAAAGACTAAAAGAATATATGACAATCGAAGCCATGAGTCGTTATGAAGAACCTGTTGCACAAGCTTTAAAGAAAAATACTCAAAGCGAAAATTTAGAATTTTCAAGAGACGGATTAGGTTCATTGATTATTAAAACTAAATCAAAACCTGGAACTCCTAAAATTATGATTGCAGCGCACATGGATGAAGTTGGATATTTAGTTAGATCAATTGAAGATAACGGAAACTTATTACTTTCAGTTGTTGGTGGAGTGTGACCTGCGGCTGTAATTGGAACTAAAGCTAGAGTTGTTACAAATAAAGGTGAAAAATCAATTTATGGAATTTTTGGACATACATCAATTCACATTATGTCAGTTGAAAATATGAAAAAAGTTCCAACTACTAAAGAACTTTATGTAGATTGTGGTTTTAAAAGTAAAGAAGAAGCTGTGGAATTTGGAATTGAAATTGGTGACAGAGTTTACATGTCAGGCGAACCACTTGATTTACCAAATGATTTAGTTGCTGGTAAAGCAATGGATAATCGTGCGGGTGTAACTGTTATTGACTTTTTAGCTAACGCAGTTAAAGATTTAGACTTACCAAATGAAACTTATATGGTTGGAACCGTACAAGAAGAAGTTGGTTTAAGAGGGGCAAAAACAAGTGTGTCAATTATTAATCCAGATGTCGCTTTTGCTATTGATACAGGAGCTTCACACGATACAACAAATGCGCCTAAAGGTACACCAAAACTAGGCGATGGAGTTGCTTTATTAATGCAAGATTCAGCAATTTTAACAGATCCAAAATTAGTTGAAATTTTAGTTGAATTAGCTGCAAAACACAACATTCCAGCTTATAAATATATTGCTGAAGGTGGTGGAACTGACGGTTGTGTTTTACAATATGGGTTAGGTGGAGTACCAACTATTACTTTATCAATTCCTCAACGTTATTTACACTCACCAATAGGTGTAGCATCATTAGTTGATATTCAAGCAACATTAGACTTAATTACTGAATTTGTTAAAGTGTTTGATAACGAAATGTTAAAAAGACTTAAAGGTCTATAAAAAAGCAATATATGAAAAAAATACAAGTTCTTAAAACTTGTATTTTTTATTAGAATAATTTAATTTTTTATACTTTTTATTAAAGTAACAAAAATATTAGAATTTTAACTTATTTTTATTTAAGTATCAAAATAGAACAACAAACAAAATCATTAAAGAAAAAAATAAAAATACTAAATTGTTTTACTTAGTATTTATATTTTTTCTATCCTCTTTTTTTGCTACAAAATGATTCGTAATTATTGTTATTATAACAACTAAAATTAGAGCAAGAATTATTCTAGCATAAAGTGGAAAATATTTACTATTGCTAAATGAAGTAAAAATCATAAAACTAAAGAGGAAAATAATAGGAATTGAAAAATTTCAAGAGCGAATACTCAAAATTTTAAATTTAAATAGTAAAAAATTTACTAATAAGGCTATAAAAACGGTTCCTAAGGCAATCAAAGAAACTATTCAATTTTCTTTAATTAATGAATTTCCTATGTCATTAGTTAAAAATATATAAACAAAAGCAAAAGGAATAATTAGAAACAGAATTATAAATAAAGTGGTTATAAAAGCTTTTAAATTTAAATTTTTATTATTAAATTTCTTGTTTTGAATTTTATTTTTACTCATAATTAGCTTTTTTGTTGTGTAACATGGTAATAAATTCTTCTAATGATAAAGTAGTTGTCTCATTTTTACCATATTCACGATATGAAACTGTTTTATCATTAGTTTCATTAGCACCTAAAATCACTTGATATTTAACTTTTGAAGTTTGAGCATCACGAATTTTCTTGTTTAATCTCTCATCACGATCATCTAATTTAACTCTAAAGTTGTGATCAAATAATTTATTTGTCACTTCTTGTGCATAAGCAAGATTTTCTTCATTATTAACAGGAATAACACTGATTTGTTTTGGCGCTAATCAGAAAGGTAAAATACCTTTAGTTTGTTCCAATAAAATAGCAACAAATCTTTCATAAGTACCAATTAAACCACGGTGAATCATCACTGGACGTTTTTCTTGACCATCTTTATCAGTGTAGTGAATATCAAAGTTTTTTGGTTGTAAGAAATCTAGTTGAATGGTTGAAACTGTCACTTCATGTCCAAGTGCTGTGTGAATTTGTATATCAATTTTTGGTCCATAAAAAGCAGCTTCACCTTCAACAATTTCATATTTAACTTGCATGTCATCTAAAGCTTTTTTAAGCATTCTTTCGGCTGAATCTCACATTTGATCATCATTGAAATATTTATCTTTTTCATTTTTATCTCTTAATGAAAGTGAAATGTAACTAATTTCAATTTTAAAAATAGTAAGTATTTCTTGAATCAATTGATACATTAATTTAATTTCACTTTCAATTTGGTCTTCTCTAACAAAAAGATGACCTTCAGTTAAGAGCATTCCCCTTACTCTTTCAAGTCCTGTTAGTGCACCTGATTTTTCATAACGATAAAGTTGGCTTTGTTCTGAATATCTAATTGGCAAATCACGATATGATCTTTTTTCCATTCCATAGCAGATAATGTGGTGTGGACAGGTCATTGGGCGCGGAATTAATCTTTCTTTTTCAACTACCATTGGTGCGAACATATCTTCTTTATAGTGATTTAAGTGCCCACTAATTTTATAAAGTTCTTCATTTCCAAAGTGCGGAGTAAGCACTTCTGTAAAACCATATTTACGATCAAGTTTTAAAACTAAATTACGTATTTCATTATGAATATACATTCCATTTTCTAATCAAATTGGTAATCCTTGACCAGTTAAATTATCGAAAGCAAAGATTTTCTGTTCTTTTCCAATTTTTCTATGATCTCTTTCTTTACGTTCCGCAAGAATAGTTAAGTAATTATCTAATTCTTCCTTGTTGTATCATGAAGTACCATAAATTCTAGTTAGTTGAATATTATCGCTATTTCCTCTTCAGTATGCTCCTGCAAGTGAAAGCAATTTAAAATGTTTAATTTTTTTAGTATCTTCAGTATGATTACCAGCACAAAGATCTTTGAAAACAATTTCTTTGTTCAAAGGATCTTGCAATGCATAAAAAGTAATTTCTTTTCCTTGCGCTTTTAGTTCATCATAAAGCTCTTGTTTATAAGGCTTATTGGTAAAATCGTATTCACTTTCAGGAATTTGAATAGTAACCAAATTTCTTGAAGCTAATTTTTTCATTAGCTTTTCGATTTTATTTAATTCTTCTACACTTAAAGGTGTTGGAAATTCAAAATCATAGTAAAAACCTTCATCGGTAGCTGGTCCAAAACCTAATTTGACACCAGGATAAAGTATTTCTACAGCTGCACCTAACAAGTGACTTGTAGTATGGTTTAATTGTTTATCAGCATTAATTTTCATGTTTAATCCTTAGTTAAATCCCATTTTAGTTTTTAATTCTTGAACAATTGGAGCACAAATTGCTTTTGCTTTTAGAGCTCCCGCTTTAACAACTTGATCTACAAGTTGTTTTGCTTTTTCATAATTAGTTTGAATTTTTACTAATTCATCTTTAACGCTTTGTGCTACAGCACTTTTAAAAATAGCATAATTTGCATCTTTAAATTTTGCTTCAGCTTCTTCAAGCGTCAGATCATTTAGTGCCGCGTAAATATGAAGTAAGTTTAAAATACCAGGTTTATTTTCGTCAATATAAACTTTGTTTTCAGAATCAGTAACAGCTTTTAAAATCTTTTTGTAAGCTACTTCTGGATCATCATGCAAGTAAATCGTGGCTTTTGTGCTTTTTTCACTCTTTGACATTTTGCTAAGAGGATCTGTTAATGATTTAATTCTGGCTCCAACTGGAGGTACAATACCTTGTGGAATTTTGAAATTAGTTTTGTAATTTTTATTTAGTCTCTCCCCAATAGTTCTAGTCAATTCTAAATGTTGTCTTTGATCTTCACCTACAGGAACAACATCAGCATTATAAATTAAAATATCAGCAGCCATTAAAACTGGATACATTAGAAGTCCAACAGGAATTTTTTCTGTACCATTATCTTGTTTAATTACTTTTTGAGCTTTGTCTTTAAACTGCGTCATACGATTTAATTCGCCAATTGAAACTTCGCTTGTCATCAATCATTGCGCTTCTGCATGTTCGACAATATCACTTTGAAAAAAAATTGTTGATTTAGCTGGATCTAAACCACATGCTAAATACATAGCTACAATTTCATATCTTGCTTTATAAAGCTCCTTTGGATCTACTGAACCCGTTGTTAAAGCATGTAAGTCAGCTACAAAAAAGTAAGCATCATATTTTTCTTGTAATTTAACAAAGTTTTTTAAGGCTCCAATGTAGTTACCTAAAGTTAAATCACCAGTTGGTTTAATTCCGCTAATTAATCTTTGTTTTGCCATAATAAATTCCTTAACTAAGTATATTTATAAATATAAGTATATATATTTTAGTTAAATTTAAAATTTACTTTTTTACTTTTTTAAAGTCTGCTAATTTGAAGTAATAAAAAGTCTGCTAATTTGAAGTAATAAAAAGTCTGCTAATTTGAAGTAATAAAAAGTTATAATTAAGCATTATGAAAATACCGCAGTTAATTATTAAACTTTTAAAAGAAATAAAAAATGAATTTTCAAACTATGAAATGGTATATAAGCCTTCAGGTTCAAATAAATTGCAAATTGATTATCATATTATGAATGCATACAGATTTCAAAGCGATATAGATTTAATGTTAATTTTAAATTTTGACAAAGTTTCGAAAGATTTTTTAATTTCAACCTATAAAAAAGTACTTAACGAAATTTATGATTTAGTTTTTAAATATCAAAACGAATTTGATAGTGTAAAAAAATATCCTGGTATGATAAGAGTCAAATATAAACAAAGAATTTATGATTTAGCTCTTATTTATATGAAAAATGGTAAAAATTACACAATTGACAATATGTTTGATACCTTGAAAGAATCAGAAAATGATCAATTAGTTAATAAAGTAAAAAAAGAAATCAAAAAATACAAATTTTTAAAAGAAACACTAATTTTTATTAAAACGCTTTCATCTTTATATAGAGTTTATGATTACCGTTTACCTAAAGGTATATTCTTAACATTATTGATTTTAGAAGTTTATCAAGATGAAAAAAATCTTGAATGAACAATTTATAAAACTATTGAAAAATTGTATAAATTATTGATAAAAAATCTTGATACAGAAAAAATTATTCTTCAAAATGTAATAATGAAAATTAAATTTACGCAACTTGAAAGAAAAGCGTTTGCGTCTATTTTAAAGAACTTTATGGAACAAAAGAAAGTTACAAATATTTATGACAAATAAAGAAATTAAAATTATTTTTCTTGGTGGAATGAGTGAATCTGGTAAATCAACTGCTGGAGTTTATTTTCAAAGCACGCTAAATTATGAGAGATTGAAAATTATAAAAATTGAAAAAGAACTAATGGATTATTTTCAAATTGATTATACTGGTAATAAAGAAAATTTTTCTAATGCATTAGAAAAGCTTTATCAACAAGATGGTATATATAAACTTTTTCTTGAAAAGATCTTAAATTATTCAAATGGAAAAAATGTAACATTAGAATCATTATATAGTTCTGAAATTTTTACTAATATATCTAATTTACATAGTCGAACGTATTGTTTTTATTTTGAAACCAATAAAAATTTAAGAATGTTAAGAGAATTTGTTAAGATTAATTTAGAAAATCCTATGCCACATTGTCGTTTTGTTAAACATTTCGAAACAAAAGAAAATTTCAAACGTCAACATAATGCACACTTAGTTAAAGAAGTTGCTACGCATATTATTAACAATGATGATTCAAAAGAAAGTTTTTATTCTAAATTAAAAGATATTGAAAAATCATTAAATTAAAAAAATAATATGTTATTAATTAAAATAGCATAAAATTTAGTTATAAACAATGCATTTTGTTTAATTACTAGAAGAACCAGGATGTCTTAGAACATCTCATGATAGCCAAACCATTTAAAAGTGGTTACAGCTGAAAGGGAGAAAAGTCTTATGTTAACAGGGCTTTTCTCTATTTTTTAATAGAAAAGTTTACTTAAATAAATAGGTAAAGATAAATTATTTTAATTAATTTTCTTTATAATAGTACTAATATGAAAGCAAAAGATAAATTATTAATTGGGTTTTATACTGTTATAACTTTAGGTTTATGTTGAGTATATTGAAAGAAACAAGCCAAGAAAAAATCAATTGAAGAAGTTAAAAATCAAGAACTACCAAAATATATTAATTTAGACGAATTAATCTTATTATTAGGCGGAAAAGAAAACATTAAAAGTATAAATTCTTCGCTATCGAATTTAAAGTTGGAAATTAATAATCGTTCATTAGTCGAAACTAAAAAACTTAGCGAATTAAAATATGTTTCAGGAATAATGGTTGGTGATAAAAAAATTTCACTTGTAGTTGGTGATGATGCCACTGCTATTTCAAAAGAATTAAGTAAAAAAATTATCTAAATCAAACTTTTTTGTTATTAGAACAAAAAAGTTTTTTAAAAAAGAAATATAAAAAAAACTAGCACACATGCTAGTTAATTTATTATTTTGCTGCTTTAACAATTTCAACTAATTGTGAAAATACTTTAGGTTCGTTAATAGCTAATTCAGAAAGCATTTTACGGTTGATTAAAATGTTTGCTTTTTTCAATCCGTTAATGAATTGTGAATATGATAAGTTTTCTGCACGAACTGCAGCATTAATACGAGCGATTCATAATTTTCTAAAATTACGTTTTACTTGTTTACGGTCTCTAAAAGCGTATGTTCATGACTTAACAACTGCTTGTTTAGCAACTTTATAACCGATTGATTTGTGTCCAAAATATCCTTTAGCAAGTTTTAATCATTTTTTACGTCTTGCTCTTGTAACTGTTCCGCCTTTTACTCTCATGTCTAATTTCCTTTTCTAATTTAATTTATTTGAAATAAGTTCTAAGTTGAATAAAAGTGTCAATTAGAACATTGCTTTAAATCTTTTAAGATCTGAAGCATGCATTAAAGCACGTTTACGTGATTGACGTTTTTGTTTTGTAGTTTTATTTTGGGCTAAGTGTGAACGGTAAGCTTGCTCACGCATAACTTTTCCAGTTCCGGTTACTTTAATACGTTTTTTAAGAGCGCTTTTTGTCTTCATTTTTGGCATAATTTGCTCCTCCTGCGAAGTAAAGTGTGACAATTATTCTTCATCAGAATCATCATCAGCTTCAATTTCGACTTTAGCTTCTGTGTTTGTAGTTGATTTATCTACTAAGTTATTCTCTTTTTTGTATTTAGCAATTTTAACTTTATTAGGTTGCAAATACATGTCTAAGAAACGTTCATTAACTAATGTCGCCTCTTTAGTTATATCTGCAATATCTTCAAGTGACTGATAAAACTTTTCAAGAGTAGCATGTCCTAATTCTTGACGTGCTAATTCACGACCTCTAAATTTCAAACTAACTTTAATTCTATCCCCATCAAGTAAAAATTCTCTAGCTTTTTTACTTTTGACATTTAAATCATGAATTCCAATCATTGGTGTCAATCTAATTTGGCGATTTTGAATAATAGTTTGTTTTTCTTTAGCCGCTTTTTGTTTTTTCTTACGTTCATATTTGAATTTTCCATAATTCAAAATACGGGCGATTGGTTTTGGTTCAACACTAATTAAAACTAAATCTAAACGTTGTTCCTTTGCCATTTCGATAGCTTGACGAGTTTCAAGTACACCGATTTTTTCGCCATCTTCCCCAATAACAAACACTTTTTTAAATGGAATATTTTGATTAATCATGTGTTCGGCTTGAGGTTTTTTACTTTTGCTGTTTGTTTGTATAATAAACTCCTAAATAGATAAATGATATAAAAAAGTAAAAGAGGTCTCAACTCTTTAACTACTATTAAATTAAAGACTTTAATTGTAGCAAGAACCCAAGGCTATGGCCATCAGGTGAGAATTTAATCTACTTTCTGCAATTAAAAAATTGCATACATATTTTAGCACATGTATGCAAAATTTAATAAATATATTTATTAATATCTAATACTTAATTATTAGTACTAGGTTTTTGATAATGATATTGTGCCTTTTGATCTAAGTTAAATTGATAAGCTTGTACAATACTTAACCCTTTAGCTACTTCTGCGGTATATGAAAAATGTGTATGTTGTGAACCATAGTTAATTACATTCTGTACAGGAATTTCAATTCCTGTAACAGCATATCTATTGATTTCTTTATGATAAATATCAATAATCAAATAAGGCTGATTATTGATATCTAAAGTTGATTTATAGACATATTCGTATTTGTCATTTAATTTTTCATCATCGAATTTAAAAATTAACAATTTTCTTGCAATTAAATAATCTGCTGTAAATTTATCTTGTGTAGCAGGATCTGATGGAATTTGATTCAGTTGGTCTTCAATAATTTCACCTCTGTATCTCAATTGGTTCTCTTGAGCTAATGCTTGAATTTGCGTCAATTCATTCTGTAAATCATTTTGATTTGTTGTTAGACTAAAGGCTTTAGCATTAATTGCATCATTTATTTCTTTTTTTACTTGAGAAAAAGTTATGCCGTTTTTGTTATTATTGCATGATGAAGCAATTAAAGCGATTGAAGGTAAAGTAATTATTGATGTTGTAGTTAATATTTTTTTAATTTTCATGAATTTAACTTTCTACAATTTCTATTTTCATTTTTTATTAATAATTCAAGCCATAATTCTTTTAATTCGACTAGCAGTGTAACGTTTAGAAGTACATGCTTGAACAAAATCTTGATAGCTTTTTAAGTGTAAGTGTTTTAGAAATAAATTTTCAATTCCTTCAGTTACTAAAGGAATTTTTTTAATTTTATCTAAATTTGTTTTTAACATAATTTTTTGAAATTTCTTATAGTATTTATCTATTTTATATACTTTTTTGATTTTTAATGGGGAATAATAAGAAATATCTTCTTTTTTTTGAATTTTTTCTCTCAAAAAAGTTGCAGAAGCATATTTATCGCTTGTTTCTAATGAATGATAACCAATATTTCGCTGAAGAGTAAAAATTTTAATTTTTAAACTATTATTAATAATATGTTTTACATATTCAAAACCTAAAATGTCATTAGGTTGAATAAAATTTTTACCTTTTAAATCTAGTAGAGTTTGTGCATATGCTTTAGGATAGGCCATTTTTTCTTTTTTTAAATAGTATTTAATTTTTTGATCAAACTGAATTTTGTTATTTTTTAAAAAAATAGCAAGATCAATCATTTCTTGAACATTATTACTTTCGCTACCAAAAACTAACTTATCTATTTTATATTTATAGAGTTTATTAATAGCATTTTTAGCAAAAATATGTGCAGCTTGAACTCCCTCTTTAAAAGAAAGCTTTAAAACTTTATTGACTCCATATTTTTTAGCAATTTTTTTACGATTCTTAAAAGAAGCAACAATTAATTCACCGCGTTGTGAAAATTTATTGCTCATTACAACAATGATTTTGTCATTGGGAAAATTTTTTTTGATTCACTCTAATTGTCTGATATGTCCATTGTGAAATGGATTGTATTCTACCACTATTCCAATTGCCATTTACTACCTTTCTAATTAATCATATAAAAAATGTATGTTTTTATAAAAAATTCATTATAATAATTTAACAAATGCCCGGATGGTGAAATGGTAGACACCGTAGACTCAAAATCTACTGCTGAAAGGCGTGCAGGTTCAAGTCCTGTTCCGGGTACCAAATGTTTATAACATCATTAAAATTAAAAAAATATGCTTAAAACAAGCATATTTTTTTAATTTTCCAAAAGATATTTATTTAAAGTAAATTAGTCAATTTTTCTTCTAAAATTTTAGCAATTATTAATAACTGTTTTTGAGTCTTTTTGTCAAATCTTTTTTCTATTGGTGCATCAATATCTAAGACTCCAAATAATTTGCCTTTAACAATTAAAGGAATAACCATTTCACTTTTTGAATTTTCATCACAAGCAATATGATCTGGAAAAGTGTGAACATTATCAACAACAACAGGTTCTTTTGTTCTTGCGGCATAACCGCAAACACCACGATTAAACAATATTTCTGTGCAGGCAATTTTTCCTTGAAAAGCATGCAAATAGAGTTTTTCATCTTCATTAATATAAAATCCAGCTCAATTTAAATTTTCAAAATGTTGAAAAATAAATGCTGAAGTATTGGCTAAAGTTGTATAGATTTTAGTGTCATTTTCAATTAAATTTTTATATATTTGCATTTTACTTCCCCTACTAATACATGTAAATTATTTTACATTTTAAAAAAACAAAAATGAATTTTTATCTTTTAAAATTATTTTTATTTCTTTTTCTAATTAGTATATACATTAATCCTAAAGTTATAATAGTTATAACAAAAAGAATGCTTGGATGAATTAAAAAATTTTTATGGTTTCTAAGATTAAGAGCACTAATAATAACTTGGGGTAGAGAATTAACTTTGATGTTTAAATCTGAATATGATAATTTACTCTTACCATTTTTATCAAATGAATTAAAATAGTCTCTAAATCTTATTTCTCTTATTAAGTTCATTAAAGGAAGTTCATATTTTTCTTCCACTTTAATTAAATTATAAATGGAAAAATTAAACTCTTTAAAGTCATGTTTTAACAAAGCAGTAATTAAAGAAAAGTATTTATCTATTTTTTCATTCAAGTAATTAAATTTTTTAATTTCATCACTAAAAATTATTTTTTCATTTTCACTTAGTTGTTTTATAAAAATTTCAAAACTAGATTTTTGACTCATTAATAATGTTTTAAAAATTTTGTTAGAAAAATTAAACACTGAAGAATTTTTATAATTTTCAAAAGAAAGACTAACTGATTTAAAAAATTGTATAAATTGATTAGCTTTTAAAATTTCTAAATTAACTTTTTTAATAGAAATTAAAGTACTATTTTTATCTTTTTTATCTATAAAAATTTTAAAATTATTTAATTCTTTTCGAATATTTCTGATAGTTAATTCACTAACATTTTTTTCATTATTTAATTTAAAAATCTTTTGCATTGTAATATCTAATTTTTCAGCAATTTCTTTAATATCTTTAACACTTAAATTTTGTGAATTTAATTTGTCGTCTAGATTACTTAATTTAAGAGTAGTTTTTAAAATGTTTAAATCATTTTCTTCAATGTATTTAAAATTATTATTTAGTAGGTTTATTTCATGTTCTTTGTTTCGATCTAAATCTTTAATTTCTTCAAGGAAATTCAGAAATTCAATAAACAATTTTGTTTTATCCAATTTATGTATAAATAGGCTTTTTTCATCAAAAGAAAAATTTTCAATATTATTAATTAATTTTTTAAACATTTCTTTTAAATAATTTTTAAAAAAAGCAATAAGTTTAAATATTTGAGCACTATTTAAATTTGGTTCATTTACTACATTAAAATCTTTTATTTTTTCTATTTCTTTAGTATCAAACAATTGACCGTGAATTAATTTTTCCATTATATTAGTAATAAAGATATGTTCTTTTTTAGAAATTTCATCAAATTTTTCATAATAACTATCATTTTGAAAAATTTGGTTTTGATTGATTAGTTCAATAACTAATTTCATTGTATTATCTAATTCTCTAAATGTATTAAAAACTTGTTCAGTTAGTTGATTATTAGAATTTAAAATATATTCGTAATTTGAATTAATAATATCTTTTCTTGCATCAAGTTTTTGATAATTGTTTAAATTTTGAAGAGTTTCAATATCATGAAGAATTTTTTCTTTAATTTGATTTGTAAAATTTGCTTTTGAAAAAAATTCTTCAATTTTTTCAATTAATGAATATTCATTTACAAAGTTTAAATAATTTAATTCATTAATTTTTTGATTGAAATAATCTTTTTCAGCTTGACTTAAATAAACTAAATCTTGAATTTTTTCAATTCTATTTTTCTTAATTTCATTTATTACAGTTAATCCATTTGTTATTTGTTTGAAATTGTTAATAACAAAAGTTCTAAATTCACTTGATTGAATTGATTCCAAATTATTTTTACTTGATTGTAAATTAAAAGTAACTGTTAATTTTCCACTTAAATCACTATAACTAATTTGAAGATTTACTATTTTAGCTAAGTTTGGATTATATATTGAATTTAATAAATTTTCAACTTCTAAATTTGTAAAAGATGAAGCTAATCTAGATTTTTTATTTGCAAAAAGATTATCTATTTGATCTTGATATTTATTAAACAAATTATTCAATCTCATTTCTTCTGTTAAAAAGTTTCTTCAAATGATAGTTTTAGTTAAATTTGATGTTATTTGTTCATTTCCTTCATATTTAGATAATAAATGAAATGTTGCTCTAAGAGAACCATCAATATCATTTCCTTCATAATTATTCAAAATAATTTTTGCTCCATGACCAAAAGTTTTTTTATCTTTATCTAATTCATTATGTTCAAAAGTATTTGAATCGAATACAGAATTTATTACTTGTTCAAGTCTATTTGAAAGATTTTCCAATGTTATTTCACTAGGATTTAAATTTTTATCACTATCTTTTCAAATATTTTCTAAAACCACAAGTAAATTTGGATTTTCTAAAATTTCATCCAACCTTTCACTTTCTTTTTTAAAATGATTTAATTCAATTACAGTATTTTCATTTGAAATTGAATTAATGTTTAAATTGTTTTTAATAACTTCTGGATTAGCAGAAAAAATAACAAAAGGAATTCTAATTTTTCCTTCTTCTTGATTTAATTTGTTTTTTAAACTATTTTCTATTTGTAAATCTCAGAGTTTAAAACCAATGAACAATTTTAAATCTCTTAAATAATAATAATCAAAGATATTACTATTAAAATCTATAGGTTTCAAAATAGTTTGATCTAAGGTTTCAGCTTGATAATTATCAATTCTTATTTTTAATTTATTTAATTCATGATTTCTTAATTTAAAATAACTATATAGTGAGTAGTTACTACTATTTGGAATAGATATGTCGATAAGAAAATTTTTATTGTTTATTTTTTTAGAAACATCATTTATTCTTTCTTGTTCATCAACATAAGAATACAATTTATTATTTTCATCTTTTTTAAAGGCAAAAACAGCATCAGTATATTTAACATCTTCATAGCTATCTAGAGTTGATTCTATATTGTAATTTAAATATCATTCTCCATTTTGATTATTTTTGTTTGCTTCATGAACAGATACTACTTTAGCATTAAACTGAGTGAAATAATCATTTAATATTTTGATAATTTCTTCTCTATTTATTTCAGTAGGAAATTTTTTGTAAAAACTACTTAATTTTGGTAAAAGTGTTTTATCGGCGTGATTATTTGCAATTAATTTTAGATAAAGGTTTTTCAATCTTAAAAATTCAGTTTGAAAACCAGTGAATGTTTCGTTTCATACTCCGCCTTCAAATCATTGATTTGTATTAGGATTAAAAACTTCATATTCAATTTTTAATGAACCATTTTCACCATTTTTATCGTTTATTTCAATAATTTTTTTAGCTCTAGCTTGTCATTTTGAATAATTTTCTATAACTGAGTTTTCATTTTTTGAAAATGTAAAAATAAATTTATTTAAAGGTGCTTTAGAGGCCTTAATTTCTTTTCTATTTCCATCAAATGTTACACGTTCAATTTGATAACCATTTAATTGATTTTTATTTGCTTTCAATTGATTTAAATAATTAATAATTTCATTCAAAGAAGTTAATTGTTTTGAAACCAAATGTAGTTTTAAATCATTGTTTTGCTCTATATTTAAGTTTTGAATGTTTAACAAATTTGCTACTTGTTCAAGAATATGACTAAAATTTGATTTTTCACTTGATTTAGCTTTTAAATAAATAGTGTGCTTTAAAACCTCTTGATTTTCTTTAAATGCAGGAATGATATTACTTTTAGTCAAATCGTTGTATTCTTGAGCTTCAAGTAAAATTTCATTAACATTTGAAAAATCAGATTCTTTATCAATTTTATTTTTAAAATATTTTTTTACTTCACTATCTAAATAGTTTAATTTATCTAATTTGTTTTTTGTTTCGATTTTTAAGTTATTTGTTAACCTATTTTCTAATCTTTTTTTAGTTTCTATAAGTGTATTTTTCATTTCTGTTCATGAACTTATTAAGTTATTACGATAACTATCTGTGTTAGTATTTTTATTAACTGCATAATAGATTCAATCAATGTTATTTGTATTTTTAGATTTTCTACTAATTCCATTATTTGCTAATGATTCAACAGTGTTTTCTGTATTTGGAGAGTTAAAAAAAGAAGAAAATTCACTTATTTTTTGAATTCATTCATCTTTTAAAATTTGAATTCGTGATTTTAAATTACTTCAATCTAAACTATTTGTATTTCTTAATTCATTTTCATAGTTTTCATATAGCAATAATTCAAATAATTTTGGACTATCATAAATGTTATTTTCTATATTTTTGTTATTTATATTCAAGTTAGAAATGTTTTTTTGAACAGAAATTTGATTATTTATATCATCTGCAGTTTGATTGATATTTTTTAAAATTTCTTTAGCTTTTTCTATATTTAATTCTAATTGATCAATTAAATTGGAATCATTTATTTGTTTTAATAAATATTTTGCTTCATTTTCATTTAACTTATTGACTCTTTCTTGTGATGATGCGCGTGCTCATAAATGAATAAAAGTTTGTAAATTATTTTTATAAAGTCTTCTTTGTTTTTCTAATTCTTCTGTCAAATATGGAATAGTTTTTTTAAAATTTATAAATTCATTCAAAAAATAAGCATTTATAGCAATTAAAATAAATTCAACACTGAATTTTTTAGAATTTTTTAAACTCTTGTCATTGCTATTTTTAAATTTTTCTAATTTTTCTTTAATTAAATTAATAAAATCTTCTTTAGAAAAGGCATATAAAGGTGAATTCGAATTAAAACCAAGATAAGGTATTTTATTTTGGCGAACACTTCTTAGAACTTCTCTCATATCATTTAAATAAATATCATCATTAAAAAATCTATAGGCTAATAATGGTCTTTCAGAATTAAATGTTGGTAAATCTTCATCTACCGATCCAATATAGTGAACTAAAGTTGGTGGTGCATATTTTCCATGGGGATCAGAAAGATTAGGAATTGTTCAAGAATTTGCTCAACGGTGAAAAAATATTTTAATTTTATTAGCATATTCATAAATTTCTTCTTTACTTAGTGAATGACTTAAAAATTTTGGATGAAATTCATTTCTTAACGTTTGATATTCATTAATCAGTCTAGTATAGTAATCTTTAACTTTGCTAATATCACTATTTGATAGCGTTTTATCTCCTTTGTAATAATATGTTCATTTATTTCAAGTCAAGATATTTTGAATAGAAATTAAACGTTTTCTGAACACTCCATCTTCACCCTGAGTGTTATAGACGAAATTTTTAATATAATCTGATTTTGATTTATCAAAAACGTTTGTATTTCATGAGTTTATATAGAATTTTTCTCATTGCGGTAACACTCATCCATTCGGAACTGCATATTTTCGATTATTCGTTAAAATTGCGAAATCTAAAGTATCTATAGATGTTGAAATAAAATTGTTTAATGGAATAAATGAAATTTGATTTTGCAAATTGATAAATTTATTGTAAATATTTTTTAATTTAATTTGTAATCTTGAAAGATCTCAATTAGTACTTTGTTCTTTTATTTCTTTGTGTAAATTTACTAATTCATTTCAACTGGCTCAGATTCCAACATTGTTTTTGTAAATGCTATAAGTGTAATCCTTTAAGTATCTATCAATCAAGTTTAAGAGTTGATTTTTTTGTAAATCTAAAATTCTTTTTAAAAACAAGTTATTATTAGAATTATTTCTAATATCAAACTCACTAGGCAAATAAGTCATATTCGAAATATCATCAATATATTTATAAGCTTCTAAATAAATATTTTTTTCTTCTTGATTTGAGATATTTACCAATTGATTTTTAATTGATAAGCTGCTAGTTAATTTAAAAATTTTTGTGTCTTTGTCATAAATAAAGCTATAAAAATTATTTAATCTATTTCAGTTTTCTGAATTTGGATCATTTTCATCTAACTGAATTTTTCAAAGAAAATTATTATTTGTGTTATTTTCTTTGAAATTTATATCAGAAGATAATAAAAGTTTGATTTGTCTTTTAACTGTTTGTTGTTCTTGATTTTTTCTTAAATATTTAGAATCATTGATTTTAGGTAGTTCTAAAATTTTTTCAAAACATTTATCAAAATTAATTAAGGAATTGCTTCCTATACATTCATCTTTATCGCTTTTTAATTTAAACAAACTAATAATTAAATTTGGAGATTTAAAATCTTTATTTATGTAACTGTTAGCTAATTCTAATTTAACCCTTGTTACGAGAAAATAATTCACTTTGTATAAAGTAAGGCGACTGTATTTATTTTCAACTAAATAGTTTGCACCAACAAAAGCTGACTGGTTTTTTATTTCAACATTTTCTAAACTTTTATCATTTATGTTTGTGGAAAAAATAAAAGAAAATTTATTTCTTCTTACGTTTTCATTGTTTATTTTAAATACTAAAAATGTTCCATTTTTCTCTTTTAATTTGTTTTCATTTACAAAATTTTGAAAATTTATGTTTTTTTGACTTAAACTACTATATTTAAGTCAAAAAGGTAAAGAATCATTGTTAGTAGTAATTGTTCTTGGAATAAGTTTGAATTTTTTTCAAAGTTAGTGAATTTGATTGATTTTTTCAAATTTCTAAATTACCTTCTCAATTTTCATTGTTAATCTCAGGTAAATTAAAGTTAATTTCACTTAATGAATTATTAAATGAATTTTTAACTTTTAATTTTATGTTTTTATTAATTTTTAAATCGTCAGAAATAAAAATTACAAAATAAGGATTTGATGCATATTTTTTTTCACCATCTTCTTCATAAGTATAATTACTGTTAAAATCTGCGGTTCATTCTACAACATTATTTGTGAGAATTTTATAATTTAAATTACTACTGTTTTGAACGTAATTTAGATTTTCATTAATACTTAATTCTTTATTATTTTCTAAATTGTCCAATAAAAAAGAATGTTTGGAAAAGTTCTTTTGTTCAAACACAGAATTTAAATATTCAAAATTTTCAATTGCATCAAAAATATTATTTGAAGTATTTTTTAATGCAATATTTAAAAAGTTAAAGGTGGTAAAAGTAAAAAGTCCACCTGTTAAAGTTAAAACTTTAGTAAGATTTTTTGATTTGTGTGTCATAATAAAAGCTCCTTTTCCCTTTTGGCGCTCAATTTTTTAATAAATATGTATAAAATGCCAAAAGCAACAAGAAAATTATAAAAAAATAGTTAAATGCATAACTTTTTTAAAGTTTAATTGAAAAAAAATATTGAAAATTTTCACATTTTAAAATAAAAATGAGGTTTAAAACCCCATTTTTTTAATTATTGTTTTTTACTTTTCTTTTTAGCAATTGCAGCAACAATTCCAAAGGTTAAAATAGCACCCATAAATAAAATAATTGGAATTCAGAATGCAGCAGCTTTAGATTTTAGATTAAGCGCTGTAGCAATTACCTTAGGAAGGGAATCTAAATCAATATCTAAGTCTTTAGCAGTAAGTTTATTTTTGCCATTTTTATCAAAGTTATTAAAGTAGTTTTTAAATCTTAATTGAGTAGCTAATTTAATTAAACTATTTTGATATGGCGTGTCATTATTAGCTAAATCATAGATGTTTTCATCAAAAATATTTGGATCTTTGTTTAGTAAAGCATCTGCTACTTGAACATAATTACTTGCTTTATTCATTAAAGCATTTGCATTATTAATTTCTGCAATTAACACATTGTTAATACTTTGATCTATGTTTCTCAGAATATTGTTTAATTCCTCTACTTTGGATAATAATTCTTTTTTAATTACTTTATTTGCTTCGCTGAAAGCATTAGATTTTTTAAATTTTTCAATTAAATCATTTAAATTGGTGTTTAAATCGTAAATTTGACGAGCTTTTTCAATTACATCTTGTGCTTTATTTATAGCATTCTGAGCAGAATTTTTATCTTTATTAGCCAGTGAGTCTTTAACTGAATTGATTATTTTCTTAATGTTATCAATAGTACTTTGATCAACATTAGTATCATTGTTCAATTTGTTTAAATCATCCATCACTTTATCTAGATTTTTGGCAATCTCTTTAATTTCATCTACGTTTTGATGATCTTTATTTAAATTAGGATCTAAATTAGACTTTTTAATTGCATCTTTTAGATAATCTAATTGATTTTTATCAAGATGAGGATAATTTTTGCTTAAATTATCAATTTCCATTTGTTTTTTATTATTAATAATTTCCGCATCGTTAATTACTTTATTAAAGCCTTCCGGTGAAGATGATTTATCTAATTCATCTTTGAATTTGGTTTTTTCGTCATCTGACAAGTTATCAAAATTATCTAATGCATTGTTTAATGCTTCTTTAAGTGCATTTTTAATTGCGTCTACTAATTTACTTACTTGATTGTTGTTTCAATTAGCATTTTCTGGAGCATTTAAATCATCAATATTTACAATTTTTTCAGCATTAGGTTTTTTATCATTAATTAAATCATCTGCTGCATCAATGTAATTTTCATAATTTTCTTTTGAATCATCACTAGCTTTAGAGTAAAGATCTGAAGTTTTAATATTTGCAGCATTATTATTTAATTCTTTTAATTCACCCATTGTGTCATTTAATTGATTTGCTCTTTCTTCAACATCACTTGATGATTCATTATTTGAATTTTCAATTGCTTCAAAATTTGAAGCTTTTAATTCTTTAATTAGAGCAATTTTTTGCGAGTTATTAAGATTTGCTAAATCATTTATATTATTAGCAATATTTTCTTTATTTTTATCTAAACTAGTTGCTTTGTCAAGAATTTGGGCAAGTTTTGCATCATTATCTTGATCGTTTGTGCTATTTCCATAGTCTAATTTGTTTACTTCATCAATTAATTGATTTTTTTCTGCGTCACTTAAAAATTCTTTATTTTTAATTGTTTCAATTGCTGCTTTTTTCTTATCATTAATTTCTTTAGCGCGGTCAAGTATGTTTTTAATTTGCTCACCTGTTGCAGTATCTTTAACGTCTAATTGTGCTTTTAATGCAGTTTTTTCAGCATCATTTAAGTAAATTAAATTATCAATTTCAGCTTTTGCAACGTCTTTAAGATTGTTAGTTAATTTTTCAATTACTTTAGCAACTTGTTCTTTATTAGCGTCTTTTGTAACATCATTTAAATTTGTTACTTCTTTTGCATTTTGATCAATTTCTTGATTATTAAGTAAATTATCAGAAATTGTTGAAATATTTGTTAATTGTTCTTGTTTATCTTCTGGGACTTTATCAAAGTCATTTTCGTCAATTACTTCTTTAGCAACATCATTTAATTCTTTTAATTTGCCCATTAGATCATTAAGTTCTTTAGCTTTTTCTAAGACTTCATTGCTTGCTGCATTGTCCGAACTATCAATAGGATTTAAATTAGATTCTTTAAGTTCATTAATTAAAGTTTCTTTTTGTGTGTCATTTAAATGAGGCAATTGTTTAATTTGCTCAATAATTTGACCTTTAGCTTGATTATCATTTTTTGCTTTTTGAACGATTTCTTCAATTTCAACTTGATTATTAGCGTTTTTAATTTGCTCTTTAAAGTTTGTTTTTTCATCGTCAGAAAGATTAGGTAAATTATCTATAACATTATCTTTTAATGCTTTAATTAAGGTTTTTAAGTCAGCTGTTAAATTATCAACTGCTTCTTTATTTCAATTAGCATCATCTTGAGGAGTAGTATGATCTAAATTAGCTAAATCAGAAGCAGTTGGATTAGTATTAACTACCAACTTATCACCAGCATTAGTTGCTCTTTGCAATTTATCTTTTAGTTCTTCATCATTTGAATTAATGAAATCACTTTGTTTTTGAACTGCTTTTGAATCAACAAGAGCATCTTTTAACGCTTTCATAGCATTATTTAAATTATTAGCTCTCTCTTCTGTAACACTAGTTAATTCATTTTCTGCGTTAGTAATGTTCTCTAAATTAGAAGCAATAATGTCTTTTTTCACTTGTTCTTTTTGTGAATCATTAAGATGTTCATAATTTGTATTAATTGCGTCAATTTTAGCTTGTTTTGTGTCATTAATACGTTTAGCATCATTAATAATATTTGTTAATTCATTATCTTTGCTACTATCATCTAAGTTACCTGAATAATCTACCGCCTTAATGTCTTTAGTTAACTTAGCTTTTTCTTCATCACTTAAGTTTGATTTTTGATTAATTGTATCAATAGTAGCTTGTTTTTTATCGTTTAATTCTTTACCTTTATTAACAATTTCTTGAATTTTTTCAGGAGTATTGTTATCTGGATTATTAATGTCATTAATTAATGTTTCTTTTTCACTATTAGTTAAATTAGGTAATTTATTAATAGTATCAATTGCTGCTGATTTTAATGCATTTTCAATTTTATTTATCAATTTGTCAACAGCATTTTTATTTCAATTTGCATCATCTTGACCATCTACTCCATCAAGTTGACTTACATCAGGATTAGTGTTATTCTGCAATTCTTTTGCAGCTTCAATAGCTTGATTATAGTTGTTTTTGGTTTGATCTGTAGCACCAAGATAAGCATTTGATTTTTTAACTGCATCTGATTTAGTTACTAAGTTAGCTAATTTTTCCATTGAATCATCAAGAGCCTTAGTATCTTCTAGAACTTTGGCTAAAGTTGGATTTGAAGCATCAGGATAAACTTCAACATTAGAATTTTTAATAGCTTGAATTGCAGCATCTTTTTGTGATTGATTTAAATGCTCATATTCTAGATTATTTCTAATTTCATTAATTTTGGCTTCTTTAGTTTGATTAATTTCTTTAGCTTTTTCCACTGCAGATTTAATTTGTTCAGAAGTTGAAGAAGGATCATTAACTATAGCATTAAAGTGATCTTTTTCTTCTTGTGAAAGATTATCTAAGTTGTCAATTGCACTATTTGATAGAGTTTTTTGTGCTTCTTTTATTGCGTTAATTAACTGATCAACTGCAGTTTTATTTCAATTTGCAGTATCGTGTAATTCTGTAATTTTGTTATCTAACAATGTTTCGTTAGGATTAACACTTTTACCTAAATCATCGCCTGCATGAATTAAATTATTGTATTTATTTTTACTATCTTCACTTGCATCATTATAAGGAGCTTGATTAGTTTCAACTTTAGCACCAACAAGATCTTTCAATGTATGCATTGCATCATTAAGTTCTTTAGCTTTGTTAATTACATCAGTAGTTGAAGGTAAGGTTGAATCATTAATACTGATGTTATTTGAATTTTTAATTTCCTCTTTAACTGCTTCTTTTTGTTTCTCATTAAGATATTGATAAGCAGGATCAGTGTCGATTGCATTAATTAATTGTTCTTTGTTAGAGTTGTTTGTTTGTGCATCTCTAAGAATTTGGTCAATAGCATCTTTTGAACCAGTTTTATCAATTAAATCTTTGTAATGATTTTTTTCTTCTTGAGAAAGCTTGTCTAAAGCATCTATTTGTTCTTTAGCTTTTGCTTTTTGTTCATTTAAAGTGTCCATTTGAGCAAGAAGGTCATTAATAACTCTATTTAATTCATCAACGGCAGCTTTATTGTAATTTGAATCACCCGGTTTAGTAGCATTTTCAGTATTTCAATTACTTACATTAGTTAAATCTGGTGTTCTAGTATTTTGACCATCAGCGCTATTTGCAGCAGGAATTAAATCTTTTGCAGCTTGAATTGCAGCATCATAAAGAGCTTTTAATTCATCAGAAGCATTAATGTATTTATTATCTGCTTTAATTGTGCTTTCTTCACCAGCTTTAGTAGCTAATTGACCCATAGCTTGATTTAAAGCACTTGCATCACTTTCTACTTTTGTTGTAGTTGGTAATTTTGGATCATTAATATTAGTTAAAGTATTTGAATTTTTAATATTTTCTTTAACTTGATCTCTTTGTGCTTTGTTCAAGTTTGGATAAACTGTATCAACTTGATTAATTTTTTCTGCTTTGCTATTGTCAGTTTCAGTGGCTTTATTTTTGACAGCATCAATTGTGTTTATAGTTTTTTGATAGGCTGCTTGGTTATTTTCTGCAGCTTGGCTGTCAAATGTATTTTTTGCAGCAGTTAAATCAGCAATTAATTTGGTTTTTTCTTCACTTGAAAGATTTTCTTTTCCATTAATTTCTGCAATTGCTTGATTAATTTTGTTAGTTAAATCTTGTGCATTAGTTAAGAAACCACTCTCACTATGACTATTATCAGTTGTTACATGATAAGCATTTTCAGTTGGAGTTATAAAGTTTTCTTGAGCAAAAGTTGCTAAATCATTTTGTGCAGTAGAATCTAGTGAACTGTTATCAACTTTGAATAATTCATCTTTAGCCTTGGTTGTTGCCAATTTGTAACTTGTTATCACTTCACCAGTTGCATTATTACCACTAACGGTTGCATTTTCTAAAGTAACTTTATTTTCACTTCCAAAGGTTGAATTAAAGGTGAAATCACTTGTTTGAACGGCATCGGCAAATGTTGAAGATTTTTGCTTATCAGTGCTTGTATAAGTGTAATTTTCATTTGCGCTAGTTTTAAGATCACTTAATCTTTGTGCTTCTGTTTTAAAGCCATTTACTACTTTAAAGAAGACTTTAGAAGTTGGTTTTTGATTATTTGCATCTAAATGTTCTGAATTATTATCAACCAATTTGTAGGCAACTAAAGTTCTACCATTAATTTCATCATAACCAACTATTCCTACAATTTCAGCAGTAATGTTACTATCATTATTATTTACTTCACCATTATAATTGTCTTTATTTTTGGCATCATCACTATTTGGCAACACTGAATTATTATTTGATGGTGGATTAATAACTACATCATTTTTATCTAAATTATTTAATTTATCAATTGCATCTTGATAAGCTGTTTTAAAGCCACTTAAGGTAATAGTTCTCTTTTGAGTAGATTTAACGTTTGGTGTTTCATTTCTTGTTGAAGTAAGAGCTAAAGTAATTGTTAATGTACCAGTTTTGTCATTTGCTTCTAAAGTAGCATCAGTTGGTAATAATTTGTATCAATTATTAGTTGTATTAACTGTTTCAAAAGTTAGATCATTAGTTGTAATTGATGAAGCTAGTTTGGCATTTTGTGCAACTTCTGCTGAGTAAGTAATTCCTTGATTATTATTTGCTAGAGCATCAAGTCTTTGACTTTCAGTTAAGAAATTATCAAGATCTTTAACAGCATGTAAATTATCTGAAGAACTAATAGTACTATAACCATTAACAAGAGAAGTTAATTTACCAATTTGTACTTGTAAGGTACCAACAACATCATTTTTATTAATAAATGTGATTTCGCTTGCTTTAACATTAACATTATCTCCAAAGTTAAATGATTGACTTTGAGCATCATAAGTACCTTGAACGCCGTTAATTGTTAAAGTAAGATTTGCTAAATCAAAAGTTGTTAAGAGTGGAGTGTTATTTTTATCACTATAAGTTGCTTGAACTTGTGCAACATTTGTTAATAATTCGTCCAATCTTGCTTTTTCACTATTATTTGCTTTAAAACCATGAATAGTAAAGGCTTTGGTTTTTGATGATTCAATGTCAGTTAAATTGGTTTTATCAGAAGTTAATTTATAGGTTATAGTTAATGAACCAGCTTCATTATCAGCAAATAAACTAATATTGCTTACATGTGCTCGTGAATCACGATAAACATTGTTTAATAGTGTTTCAATATCACTATTTTGGTAAGTTGAAGCAGCTCTTGAAGCTTTATCGCTTGGTGAAACATTAGACACATCAACTGCTTGTGGTTGTTTACCTTGTTCAGTAATTAGCAATCTGTTTAAACGATCCACTTCAGTTTTAAAGCCATCAACTTCTTTTAATGAATTTTGGTTACTTACAGTAATAGATTCCAAGCCACGTTTAGTTGAATTTAAAGTAATTTTAATGCTTTCTTTACCTTCTCGATCATTTGGATTAGAAAATTCGATATTAGCAATTTCAATTTGAAGATTATCGATAGTTCTTAAACCAGAATAACTTTGATTATCAATTTGATAAGTTACTTGTTCTGTACCAAATGAAGTTACAGTTGGTAAATTATCTTTATCACTATAATCAAGATTTTCTAAAATTTTTGTTAAAAGTTCATTTAGTCTATTAGTTTCTTGATTATTTGTAATGTATCCACTAAAGACTTTAGTTTGAGTTTGACTTGATTGAATTGTTTCTAATCCTACACGTTTAGAGTTATTTTTGTAAGTTACTGTAACTTCGCCTGTTTCATTGTTTACATTAAATGATTGAATATCTTGAACTCTAACTTGTGCTTCGTCATTAACATAAATTGTGCTTAACAATTTTGCCGCTTCTTCTCTAGTTAATTCACTAGCTGTTTTGTTTGTGGCTGCAGGATCCTGTAAATTGTTTAATTCACTTGTTTTAGTAGTTAATAATTCATTTAATCTAGTTTGTTCAACTTTAAAGCCACTAATCTCTTTAGTTTGTTGTGAGCTTTCGCTTGCTCCTAGACCTTCTTTTGCTGAAACAAGTTTAAAGACTGCTTTAACACTACCATTAGCATCATTTGCTTCATTAAATGAAACTGCAGCAATTTTTGCATCAATTGGTGAGGCAAATTCAATTGCTTGTGTTGTTGGATTATATGTTCCAACTTGCCTGTTAATTGTTACTTTAAGATTTTCTAAATTAAGTTGTGAATTATCTTTTTGTGCCATTAAATTAATCTTATTAGCATAATCTACTGTAGCATTTTGTGCTAAGGTTTCTAATCTTCTTGATTCATTATCATTTGATAAGAAACCACTAATATTTAAAGTTCTTTCTTTAGATTTTAAGTCAGTTAAGTCTGCTCTTTGTGATGTTAATTTATAAACAATAGTTAATGTACCTGCTTGATTATTAGGAGTTAAATTAATATCACTTATAACCACATTTGCTTGAGCACTTGGAGCATAAAGTGCATTTAATTTTTCAGCCACTGTTGTCACTGTAATAGTTGAAGCACTAACATTTGCTTGATTATCAAAAGTAATATTGTCACTTGTAGCGTATTTATCTATTTCGATGTTTAAACGGTCAATTTCAGTTTTGAAACCAGCAACTGTTTTTGGTTGTGAAACTTCACTAACTACATTTTCAAATCCTGGGAGAGTTGAACGTAACTGAATAGTTATATCAACTGATCCAGCCCGATCATTTTTGTTATTATAAGTTACATTTTCTACTTTAGCATTAGCAGGCTCATCAAAAGTAAATGTATTGTTTGTATAACTTCCAATAACATTTTTATTTTTTACGTTTAATGTAGCTAATAAGTGTTCTAAGGCAAAATTAGTATTTGTTGGTCAAGTTGCTTTATCGGCATAATCAAGAGTAAATTTAGTTGTATCTTCAAGAATTGTATCAAGTTCGTCTTTAACATTTTGATTAGTTTTAAATCCGGTAAATGTTTTAGTTACGACTGTTGAGGATTGAATGTCTTCTAAACTACTACGTGTTGAATGTGTTTTGAATTTAACTGTAATTTCGCCTATTTCATTATTTTTATTAATTGCTCCAACTAGATCATTTGAACTAATGGTTGAATCAGTTGATGTTAGTTGTCTATTTAATAATGCAATAATATCTTCATCACTAATAGTTGAAGGTGCTTTAGTTTTTTCAACTTCTGTAAAATCAGCGTTATTAATTTCATCATTTTTAGCTGTTAAAACGGCATCTAATCTTTGTTGTTCTGTTTGTAAACCATTAACAGTTTTTACTTTATTTTGACTATTGTCTGTTACATTACTATTTTCATAGCCAGAATTAGTTGAAACTAAGTCAAAAGTTACATCAAATTCACCTTCGCGATCATTATTATTTTTAAAACTTACATTGATTGCTTTCGCATTTACTGGTTGACCGAAAATAAATGAATCAGATGTTTGATCATAAGTCCCTTGCACTCCATTGATAGTAATAATTAGATCTGTTTTAACTTTAGTTGTATCTGAAGGAGTTTGAGTTTTATTTTTATAATCAACTGTTGCATTAGTCATCAATTCATTTAATCTATTTTGTTCGTCAGCAACTGTTTTAAAGCCTTCTAAGGTTAAGTTTCTAGTTTCTGATGACTTAACATGAGTTAAATTATCTTTGGTTGAAATAAGTTTATAAGCAATTGTTAAAGTACCATTAGCATTATCAGCGCTTAAGTTAATGCTATCTAAATCAACTTTAGCTTGATCATTTGTGTAAAGTTGATTAAATAATGTTTCTACTTGTGCTTTAGTTATTGTTGAAGGAGTAATTGTGTTTTTGTTTTCAAATTCTTTAGAAGCAGTTCTAGAATTTAAAACTTCATTTAATCTTTCTTGCTCTGTTTTAAAGTCTGAAATGGTAAATTCTTTAGTTGAATTTGACACAATGTCAGCAAAAATAGTTGATTGTAATTTAATTGTTGCTTTAATTGTTCCTAGTTCGTCATTTAAATTACTAAATAATTGATCTGTGGCAGGAATTACTTTTACATTTAATGGTGCATCAAAAGCATCATTTTCTGCAGCAGTTTTAGTTGTATTTTGAATAGTAATTTGTAAATTATCTCTAGTTAAATCAGTTAACGAAGGTAAACTATTTTTATCTCTATAATTTGCTGCATTTGCGCTAATAGTTGCTATTAAATTATCTAGTCTTTCTTTTTCTTGTTCTTTAGTTACAAAGCCTCTAAAGACTTTAGTAATAGGTGTTGAAGCATAAATGTTTGTTAGATCACTTCTTGTTGATTTAACAACATATTTAATTTCTAAAGCACCTTCTTCATCATTTGCTTTTAAAGTTAAAACTGGTTCACTATCATTAACATTTTTAAGTGAGTTAGTCTCATCAAAAGTAGCATTTGAATCACGATATGCATTAATAATTGCTTGTTGAATATCAGCTTGAGTAATTGTTGAAGCGGGTTTTGTTTTAAGTGTTGTAGCTAAATCTAAAGTTTCATTAACTACAATTTGAGCTTCATTCAATCTCTCTGCTTCAGTTTTGAAGCCAGTTAGAGTAGTTGTTATTGTTTGTGAAAGGTTTTCAAAACCTGCTTTAGTTGAATGTAATTCAAAAGTTACACTAATTTCGCCATTAGCATCATTACTATTTTGAGCTGTTGCAAAAGTAACATTACTAATTTCTACATTAGGAATGTCTGATGTTATTAATTTACCAGGTTTGCTATTATCAAAGGTAAATGTTGCATTGGCATTTTGATAGTTAAATAATGCAGTTAAATGATTAATTACAAAAGTGGTTGCAGTAGGCAATGCAGTTTTTTCTGCATAATTTGCACTTGTGAATGAATTTTTAATAGCTTGAATTCTTGCTTCTTCTTGTGCAGCAGTAATAAAGCCTGAAATGGTTGTGGTAATAGTACTTTGACTTTGAGTAAGATTGTCTGAAGAAGCATTAAAGCCATCTCTTGTTGAAGCAACATTTCACACAACACTAATTGTTCCTTCATTAACATTTCTAGTAATTGTTGGATTTGGAGCAGTTGTAGCTAAATAAGTACTTCCAATAGCATTTTGAATTAAAGTAATTAGCTCATTGTCAGTTACTTCATTTGTAGTTCTTTGTTTATTAATCACAAAAGCAATTGAATCAATTTCACTAGCAAGTTGTTCTTTAACTTCATTTATTCTTTGTTGCTCAACTTTAAAGCCACTAATAGTTTTTTCTTGTGCAGTTGTATGAATATTTGCATTTTGATATTCAACTTCATTTGAATAAAGTACATAACTTACAACCACGCTACCACTATTGTCGCTGTGAGCACTATCACCTGCATCATTATGATTTTTGAAAGTAATATCTTTAATTTTTACTTTGTTATTAGCAAAAGTAAATGAATTATCACTTTCGTCATAAGTTCCAACTTCATCATTAATTGTGAAAGTTAAAAGAGCGTTATTAAATGTAGTTAAAAGTGGTGTCTTTTCTTTATTTGAGTAATTTACACTTACACTAGTTGCTAAGTTATTAATTCTATTTTCTTCACTTGTATTTGATCTTAAATTAGTTAAAGTAACAGTTTTAGTTTCACTTGAATAAACGTTAGTTAGATTAGCTCTAGTTGAAACAAGTTTATAAGTAATTGCTAATGTTCCATTTTGATCATTTGCTACTAAATCAATGCTGTTTAAATCAATTTGTGATTGATCATGTTGAAATTCTTTATTTAATTCTGCTAAAACTTGTTCTCTTGTAACTTGTGAAGCTACTTTATTATTAAATGCAGTTCTTAAATATGATTTTCTTGATGGATCATTTTGTGGTGCTTTTAAAATATTAGTCAAACGTTGTGCTTCAGTTAAGAAGTTTTTAATTGTTGCTTCTTTATATTCTGAATAAACTGAACTATAGCCTTCTTGTGTTGAATGAAGTCTATATCTTACTTTTAATGTTCCATTAACATCATCTTTTTCACTAAATGTCACATCACTTAATTTAATATTGTTAACTGCGTTTGCCGCATTACCAGCAATAAAGTTTTCCTCATTTTGAACTTTTCATAATAAGTTTTCGACAACTAAGCTAGTCAATTGTGGAGTGTCTGTTTTTGGTGAGTAGTCAAAGTTAACATCATTTAAAGTGTTTAAAAGATTATCTAATCTACTCTTTTCATTTGTTAATGATGAAAAATTATCAAAAACAACATTTTCTTTAGTTATTGATTTAATATCAGTTAAATTTGCTTTAGTTGATTTAAGTTCGTAGTTGATGGTTAAAGTTCCATTTTGATCATTTGGAATAAATGAAAGTACGTTTGGAACACTATTAGTAGAACCAAAAATTGTTTTTAATTTTTCTAAAACTTCATCTTGTGTAAGTTGTGAAGGTAATTTTGCTTTTTGCGCAGCATCAAAGGTTATGTTCGCATGCAAGTTTTGATTAACTAAATCATCTAATCTAGTTTTTTCAGTTTTAAAGTTAGAAATTTCTTTATTAGTTACGCTTTGTTGTGCGCCTTGTGCACTTGTTTTAGTAGTTACTAAGTCAAAATTAGTTAGCAAAGTACCATTTCGATCACTAGTATTGTTTTGATCATTTAGTGCAAAATGAATATTTCTAATATCGAATTCAAAAGGATTATTTTCGAAAACTAAAGCATCAGGATTACTTTCATTATATTTAGCTACATAATCTTGATTATCCACTGTAAAAGTAATTTCAACTTCTTTTCAATTTAAATTACTTAGTGAATCACTTGGTACATAATTTTGTGAATTTTTGTAACGAATTGAAGTGATTTTACTAATAAATTCAGAAAGTCTTTGATTTTCTTTAGCAGTTGTACTAAATCCACTTAAAACAGTTGTTTTTGGAATTGAAGAAGTAATTAAATCAGCGCCATTTTGCCCATTTAATTGTTCTCTAGTTGAAACAATATTTCATTCAACTGTAACAGTTCCAGCGTCATTGTTTTTTACTAAAGTAATGTAATTTGAATTAAGATCAAATGCTTGAGTATTTTTCTCATTTCCAATTAATGTGTTAAAGGCATCGATAACTTCTTCTTTAGTAACATTTTCAGCACTTTTATCTTTATTAATAGCAGCAGAAGCGCTTTCATTAGTTACATTATTTAAGTTACTTAAAACAGTATTAAGACGTAATTGTTCTGTAAGGAAAGTATGAAGTTTAGTTGTGCCAAATTTTGTTGATTTTGTATCACCAAATTTTGGGTCCAAACTTTGCAATTTGAATTTAACACCAATTATTCCATCTTTATCATTTAAATTAGTAATAGGATCAAATTCAATATCAACAATTTTGACATTTATTTTTTTAAATATTAAATCATTACCTTCTAAAACAGTTTCATCATCATTAACTTCATCAAATTCATTATATTCAATTTGGAAAGTTAGTTTTTTAGGATCTAAAACTTTAGAAGATGGTCATGCAAGATATTGATTTAAATCACTGTACATTACATCAATTGTATTTGGACTTGTTAAATAATTGTCTAAACGTCTTTCTTCTTCTCGAGGAGTTTTAAAACCATTAAATGTAATAGTTTTTGTTTCACTTGATGAAATATTATTTAAGTCTTCTTTAGTTGAATTAAGTTTATAAGTTATATTTATTTGACCATTTTCATCATCTGGAGAAAGTTGTATATTTGAAATTTCAGCATTTTTTGAACTATATAAAGAATTAAGTTTATCTTTAATTTCGTCTTCTGTGACTGTTGAAGCGATTCTTGTTCTTTTGTTATTTAAGTCTACCGTTGAGACATCAACTGCTTTCTCCGCATTTGAATTTGTTTCACGTTTGTCGTTTAAAATTTCATTAAGTCTTTGTTGTTCTGTTTTAAAACCATTAATAACAATTTCATCTGATCAATTAGTTTTTTCATTTGATAAATTGGTTGAATATTCATTAGATGAAGAAATTCTATATTTAATAGTTATTGAACCATTTTGATCATTTCTTCCAACTATTTGAATATCATCATAATTAATTATTCCAGTATTAATTGGTGGTTGAGCAGTAGTAGGATTGTCAGTTGGATTCTCATTATTACCATTGCTAAAGTTTTGACTTACTAGACCCCTTCAATCATTATTGAAAACAAATTCTATTTCTTGATTATTTTCTCTAAATTTAAAAACGTATTTAGAAAGATCTAAATTGCTTTCACTAGGAACTTTATCTTTTTCAGCATAATCAAGTGAAACAAAATTATTAGAATATTTATTTATTTGATTTCTAACATCTTCTTTACTTCTAAAACCAGTAATTACTAATGTTTTTGTATCACTTTTAATTGTTTCATTTGTTGGGGCATTTGAAAATAAATTATATTCAACAGTTAAAGTCCCAGTTTCATCATTTACTTCTATATTAGAAATGTCTATTTTTGATGAATCTAAAAAAGTATAGGTGTGTGGGTTTTGTGATGTGGGATCATTACTATTTGGATCATTAATTTTTTTAAGAATTTCCTCATCAAATAATTCATCTCAGAAATAATTATATTCATATTCACTTGCTACATATTTTTTATTAATTTCACTAATTTTTCTATTTAAAATAGTTTGTACTTGATTGTTATTTAGAATTTGATTTAATCTTTCTTTTTCACTTAATCCAAAATTTACTCTTAAAGTTGGAGAAGGTATATCAGCAGAATATCAAGAAAGCAAATTAGAGAAGTAAAGTTCTAAGTTAGATCTAGATTTCGTATCAATGAAATATTTATTTCCAGAAAGAACTAAAGGATTTAAAACGTATTCCTTTGTTTTTAATACTTCTCCAGAACCGTCACCATAATTATTTTTTATTTGGACATCATCTGAATGGTGAATGTTTTGAAATAGTTGGAATTGTAAAATTATATTTAAATTTTGATCATAATAATAGAAATTTCCATTTTGGGTATTAGGCAAATTACCAAAAGTTCAACCAAAACTATCATCAATAAGTCGCGCTTTTGATCCATTGATTGTTAATGTAATATCATCACTATCAACTCCACGAAAGTTAGAATCTAAGTATGTATAAGCTGAATAATTTTGCTTATTAGCAAAATCAATAGTCATTGGCGTTTGATCACTGACCATTTTTTCTGCAATTTCTTTTATTCTGGCTCTTTCTTTATCAATAGTTCAAAGATTATTATTTTGTTCTTTTAAAAATCCAAAAATATAATTTGACCCTGAATTAGCACGTACGTCAGTATAACCTGGAGTAGTTGAAACTAAGTTATATTTAAATTGATATTTTCCATCTCGAATATCTGATTGCGAACCCTTTGTTACACTAGCATTCTGAGCATCGATAATTTTTGCATTAAAGTTGGCATAATAATTATTTAAAATATTAATAAATTCTTGACGATTTTCTTCAGTAAGTTCACCAGGAAATTTTTTATATATATTTTCCGAAATTGTTAATTTATCTTTATCAGCATAATTAGTACCATTTGTTGTCAAGGTAGTATAAAGACTTCTTAATCTCTCTTGTTCAGTTAAAAAACCACTAATTACTGTATTTCTTGGTGCATCAAATCATTGTTTAGTATTAGGATTAAAAATCTCATAATTTACTGTTAATTTACCATTATTTCCTGTTTTATCTACCACATTACTGATAGTTTTAATTCTAGCTTGTCATTTTGAATAATCTTCAACTTCGATTGGAGTTGAAGTGTTAAAAGTAAAGGTAAATTTTTCACTTGGTGCTTGTGAGGCAAGATAATCCTTTTTATTTCCATTAAAACCAATTTCTGTTATTATGAAACCGTTTAATTCTTTTCTTGCATTTTCCAAAGCTTCGACTTGTTCAACTAAGATCGCATAAGAAGGAACATTATTGTTAAACAAAGCAAGTTGGTGATGTTTTTGACTACCGTCGCTAGTTGAATCATTATTGTCTTTGAAAGGATATCCTGTAGTTGATGTACCTAATGTATCTCTAACAATGACATTAAAAGCATTATTGAAAGCAGTTCTTTTATTACTATCAGCATTTTTATAAATAATGTATTCACGATCCCTTTTCATTTTTTCAAAAAGCGGCAAAATAGTTTCATGAACATAATCATCATACTCTTTAGCTTCATAAAGAATATTATCAATTATGTCAAAGTTAGTTTCTTGATTAACTTTATTTTTAAATTTAGCACGTACTTCTGGAGAAAGATAATAAAGTTTATCAATTTGTAAATTAGTCTCATTTCTATAGTCTGCAAGAATTTTAGCTTCAAGTTGTTTTTTAATTTCAATTGTTTTTTCTCTCATTTCATTTCAAGAAGAGAGAAGATTATTTCTATAACTATCGGTTAAATCAGTTGTATTAGAATTAAGAGCTTGGAAATATGATATTCAATCAATTTTTTGATTTGAATCTCTTCGACTTGATCCATTATTTGCTAAAAGTTCACCAGTGTTAACTGATGAATTGTTATGACTAAAAAGAACGTAAATTTCGTTCATTTTATTAATTCAATCATTTTTTAAGCTTGTAATTTTTGAATTAAGTTCATTCGTTATAAGTTTATTTCTTTGATTTAATTCATTTGCATAATATTTTTTTAATAAGATTTCAAATAAATTAGCACTTTCATAAACATCATTTGGAATTCTTTTGGCATCAATTTTTGCTTTTTCATTAGAATTTTCCAAATCACTTTCAGTTGGATAATTTTTTTGATGTGTTACTTGAACATTAACAATATCAGCAGTTGAATTAATTAAACCTAATAAAGGTGTAGCAGTTTCAATGTTATTGTCAAGTCTTTGAATAAACGCATTTGCCTTAGCTAAAATATTTTTAGCACTTCCTGTATCAAGACGATTTATAGAATTTTGATTTCTTGTTCTTGCAAAAATTTCTGGAACAAAATATCTTAAATCATTTTTATAAATATTTCTTTGTGTTTGTAAATTATTTGCTATTCCTGTTGTTGTATCTTTGTATTTTAGTCATGAATCAATTAATGTAGCATTAGTAGCTGCAATGATAAATCTTATTAGTGATTGATTTACGTTTGGTTCTTTTGAATCGCTATAATTTTGACCTTGTACTTTTTTAAAATTATCTAAAAAATAGTTAATTTGGTCAATAAAATCCTGTTTTGAAAATCCAAATAGAGGCAATATTGAATTGTTAGGAATATAAGCAACATTATTGTTTCTTGATAAATTAACAAATTCTCTCATTTGTTCAAAATATGTATTATCCTTTAAAAATCTATAAACTAAAAGTGGTCTAACCGAATCAGTATTTTCAAGTTCAGTTTTAGAGGTTCCAACATATTGTGCTAAAGTAAAAGTTGCTGTTTTTGCACCATTAATTGAACTAACATTACCAATTTCATATTCTTGTGAATATCTAAGATAAAAATCTTTAATTGCATTAGCATATGCAAAAGATTCTTCTTTGGTTAAAGTATTATTTAAAAATTTTGAGTAATATTGACTTTTAATATTTCTTCATTCACTAATTATTTGACTTAAATAGTTTCTAACCGTCAATGTGTCGGCAGGAGTTAAACTAAAAATTCCTTGTGTAGTTGCATATGTATAATTATTTCAAGTAACAACATTTTCAAGTGAAATTATTCTATCTCTTTTTACACCATCTGCTCCATTTGTGTTATATGTCATTCTAGATATTGCATTATTTATACCAAAAGCTGAAAAGGTATCAGGACTTTGTCATGAATTTAAAAAGAATCTTTGGTTAGTTGGTAATGGAGTATTTTTAGGAACAGAATACTGTGGATTATCTGCTAAAATAGCTAAATCTAATGCTCTTGCTGCGTTAGAAATGTATTGATTAAGAGGTAAGAAAGCAATTTTATTTTGTAAATTATTGAATTTATCATAAAGAGTTTTTAATTTATTTCTTAGTTGAACAATAGTTAAATTTTGATTTTCATTTTCTATTTCGTTGTTCAAGTTAACAATTTCATTTCATTCACTTTTTACTGATGGATTATCTTTATATTTACTATATGTTGAATTTGATAAATAATTATTGATTGAAGTATAAAGTTGTTGTCTTTGTTGATTAAGTTGTACTTTTAAAAAGTTTACATCTTGAGTTAACAATGAATCATTTAAATATAATTTATTATCAGTGATATCAGGTAAGTATTGAAGATCAGAAATATGTTTAATGTATTTTGATGCTTCCAATTCCACTTCATTTAATTTTTCATTTGAATTTGCAATTATTTCATTTTTTAGTGTCAAATTACTATTTAAAATAAATGTTTTTTTTGTAGCATCATAAGCAAAAGAATGAGTAGAAGAGGGTTGATTTCAATTTTTAGAATTAGAATATCTTGAATCAAGAGAAGTTACCCAAACAAATTCATCATTAGTATTATTATTTTTTAAATTTGGAGCATAATCAAGGTTTAGTTCATATTTTCTTTTAACTTGTTCATTAGTGCCACCCGTCAAAAATGAAACATCAGTGGCACTTGGAAGTTGATATACTTTATCAAAGCATTGATCAAAACGTCCTAGAGCACCATTACCTTGACATTCTGCTAATCCTGATTTTCTTCTATAAAGTGTGTAAATAATACCTGGTGTTGAATAATCTCTACGATCAGGATAAACATTAGTTGCTTCTAATTTAACATTAACTTTAGGTTTTCTAATTAGTTTATAAACTGTTGAACGGTTATATTTACGTTTAGCAAAATAAGTTGATGCAACAAAAGAAGCAGAATCAACTTGAAATTTGCGTTCATTTCAAATTCTTGCTTGAAAATCATTTCTTGTTGTAGTGCTGTACTCAAATGTAAATTTAGCATTTCTAATACTATCAGTTTTGTAACGGAATCACAAAACAGTTCCAACTCTATCTTGGAACCTATTTTCTGCAGCATAATTTTTGAAATTTTCTCCTCTTTGATCCATTCCATATTCATTGATAATTGAATTGTATAAATCGTTAGAAGTATAATGATTTCCTTCAGTTGTTTTAATGCTATAAAGATAAAATTCATTTTCCTGATTTTGTCAAAGATTTTGAGTTCCTTCTCAACTACCATTTACTAATTCAGGTAAAGAAAAACTAACATTTGTATTAGAATTGTCGATTGGATTTTTAATATTTAAATTAATTGGTCCATCAATTTTCAAATCATCTGAAAGAAATATTCCAAATCCAGGATCGCTTGTATATCTGAAAAAATTATCTTTTTCATAAGTGTGGCCACTGTTAAATTTAGCTTGTCAAACAACTTTATCATTTAAAACTGAAGAATACTTTAAATCAGCGGTATTCGTTATATAATTTTGAATTTTTTCTTGTCTATAATCATATCCAGCATCATTTAAAGTTTCGTCAGCTAAAAAAGTATTTTTGCTAGTAAAATTTTGATCAAAAACAGGACTTAAACTTTTAAAATCATTAACTTCATTAAATTCACTATTAGAACTAAAAGAAGTTCCCAAAGAAAATAAGCTCAATGTCGTGGAAGAAAGAATTCCAGTAGTTAAAGCTAAAGTTTTTGTAATTTTTTTACTTTTTGAATTATTCATAAAACTCCTTTCAAAGTTATATACATATGAATACATAAAAATATTTTTTATGTACCCAAAATGCAAGTTCTATTGCAACGCTAAAATAAAACAAAAGCTTATTATTAAAGACAAAAAATGTCTGAAGTAATAAAAGTGCTTTTGTTTTTTTATTTAATACTTTTTCTTTTTAAAAAATAGGTTTCTTTTTGTGTTACTTAGTCTTTTTAAATTATTCTTTTTGTAAAGAGGTTCATCTAGAGAAATTGGATTTCATTTATCATCAATATTATTGAACATAAAGAAATTTTCATCAGCAGAAAATCATCCAAATATTTTACGTGGCATTTTATTAATTTTATTTTGAACTTCTAAGATTTCTTGGTCCGAATATTCACTAAAACTTGTTTGTTTTTTAAAATATCTTCTTACCAAAACATTAAAATTTTCAATTGTTCCTTTTTCAAAAGAAGCATATGGATCAGCTTGATAAATATATATTTTTAATCGATATCCAATATAAAACAATTTATTGAATTCAAAACCGTTATCAGTAGTTATTGATTTGACATTTAATCGATATTTTTTTATTAAATCTCATAAGATTAAATTAATAATTCATGAGTTTTTTGAAGGAACTTTTTTTATGATTCCAAATCTGGTTTTACGTTCTACGAAAGTTAATAAATGTTCTGAGTTTGTTGCTTTTTTACCTATAATTAAGTCAATTTCTCAATGTCCAAATTCAGATCTGTTATTAATATTATTTGGTCTTGTTCAAAAAGGCCTTACTCATCTTTTACCAACCAATCTGTCAATTGGTCCATTGTTTCTTTTTCCACCTTTTTTATATTTTTTTCTTAATCTATCAGAAGATTTTATGATTCAAAAACCGGAATTTATTCAATTAAAAACAGTTCTTAGAGATGGAATTTTAATATTTTGAAAATTATTTAAAATTTGCTGGTGCGTTATTTCCACACCCCATGTTTTTTTATCAAATAACTTTTTAAATTGTTTATTAAATTCTTGATAATTATTAAATTTATTTATCATTTTAAAATAACTAGATCACTTTTTACGGAGCTGACTTTTTTCTTCAGCTTCATCTGCAAAATAACCTCAAAAACCAGAATTTAATTTTATTTCTCTAGATAAAGAAGATTTATTTATACCTATAATTAAAGCAATTTTGCTTAAGGAATAATCAAATTTTTTAAGCAACATTTCGATGCTTAATCTATTTTTAAAAGTTAATTTGATATTATTAATTTAGTCCTCCAAAGTGATGTTTTAGTGTTGTTTGGGGGACATTTTTAATACAAAAAAAACATTCCCCGCATTAATTTTACTTAAATTAAGGAATGTTTTTTAATTCGCGAATAGCGACAAACCGTTGCAATGGAACTTGCAATCGAGGTTCCCAAAATGCAAGTTCTATTGCAACGCTAAAATAAAACAAAAGCTTATTATTAAAGACAAAAAATGTCTGAAGTAATAAAAGTGCTTTTGTTTTTTTATTTAATACTTTTTCTTTTTAAAAAATAGGTTTCTTTTTGTGTTACTTAGTCTTTTTAAATTATTCTTTTTGTAAAGAGGTTCATCTAGAGAAATTGGATTTCATTTATCATCAATATTATTGAACATAAAGAAATTTTCATCAGCAGAAAATCATCCAAATATTTTACGTGGCATTTTATTAATTTTATTTTGAACTTCTAAGATTTCTTGGTCCGAATATTCACTAAAACTTGTTTGTTTTTTAAAATATCTTCTTACCAAAACATTAAAATTTTCAATTGTTCCTTTTTCAAAAGAAGCATATGGATCAGCTTGATAAATATATATTTTTAATCGATATCCAATATAAAACAATTTATTGAATTCAAAACCGTTATCAGTAGTTATTGATTTGACATTTAATCGATATTTTTTTATTAAATCTCATAAGATTAAATTAATAATTCATGAGTTTTTTGAAGGAACTTTTTTTATGATTCCAAATCTGGTTTTACGTTCTACGAAAGTTAATAAATGTTCTGAGTTTGTTGCTTTTTTACCTATAATTAAGTCAATTTCTCAATGTCCAAATTCAGATCTGTTATTAATATTATTTGGTCTTGTTCAAAAAGGCCTTACTCATCTTTTACCAACCAATCTGTCAATTGGTCCATTGTTTCTTTTTCCACCTTTTTTATATTTTTTTCTTAATCTATCAGAAGATTTTATGATTCAAAAACCGGAATTTATTCAATTAAAAACAGTTCTTAGAGATGGAATTTTAATATTTTGAAAATTATTTAAAATTTGCTGGTGCGTTATTTCCACACCCCATGTTTTTTTATCAAATAACTTTTTAAATTGTTTATTAAATTCTTGATAATTATTAAATTTATTTATCATTTTAAAATAACTAGATCACTTTTTACGGAGCTGACTTTTTTCTTCAGCTTCATCTGCAAAATAACCTCAAAAACCAGAATTTAATTTTATTTCTCTAGATAAAGAAGATTTATTTATACCTATAATTAAAGCAATTTTGCTTAAGGAATAATCAAATTTTTTAAGCAACATTTCGATGCTTAATCTATTTTTAAAAGTTAATTTGATATTATTAATTTAGTCCTCCAAAGTGATGTTTTAGTGTTGTTTGGGGGACATTTTTAATACAAAAAAAACATTCCCCGCATTAATTTTACTTAAATTAAGGAATGTTTTTTAATTCGCGAATAGCGACAAACCGTTGCAATGGAACTTGCAATCGAGGAATAAAAAAAGGAGATGTCCCCTTTTTTTATTTTTTACTATTTTTTACTTTTCTTTTTAGCAATTGCAGCAACAATTCCAAAGGTTAAAATTCCACCAATAAACAAGATAATTGGAATTCAGAAAATTGAAGATTTATCATTTAAATTAAGAGCTGTAACTATAACTTTTGGTAAAGTGTTTTTATCAATTTCTAGATCTTTGCTGCTTAATTTATTTTTACCATTTTCGTCGAAATTATTGAAGTAATCTTTTTCTTTAATATTGTTGTCTAAAACATTTAAATTATTACTTAAATAGTTCTCTTGAATAATTAAATTTTTAATTGCTTTTTCATATTTATTAGCATCTTTATCTAATAATGCATTAACTAAATCAACATAAACTTGTCCTTTATTTACTAAATTGTTTACTTTAGAAATTTCAGGATCTAAGATTTCATCTAATGGATTTTCAATTTTACCAATTAGATCTTTTGCACTATTGATTTGGTCAATTAATTGTTGTTTAATTATCTGACCTTCTTGACTTAATGCATCTGAATTTTTAAAGGCTTCAAGCGCATTTTCAAGAGTATGGAATTGGTTGTCAAGTTTAATTCCTTCTTTAAGTGCATTGTTAAGATTATCAATTGCTTTGTTAGCATTTTCATGGTCTTTATTTACCAGTGGATTATTTGGTGTGTTAGCTAAATTATTGATGTTAGTAATGATTTCTGAAGCAAGAGTGGTATTTGTTGGTAAATTATTAACTTTTTCCATTGTGTTATCTAATTTTTTAGCCAAATCTTTAACTTCTTCTACACTTGGACTATTTACATCGGTGTTTTTATCTAAATTTGCACCTTTAATGGCATCTTTAACTGCTTGTTTTTGTTCAGCATTTAAATGAGGATAATTGTTATGAACTTGAGCAATTTCATTTTCTTTAGTTTTATCAGTATTTTGTGCTTTATCAAAGGCATCATGAATATTTGAGGTTGAATTATCAACTTTTGTTTTAGCTTCATTTTTTTCAGCGTCTGTTAAGTTTTCTAATTTGTCTATTGCCGATTTATAAAGAACTTTAAGTGCATTGTCAATAGCAGTTACAAATTTATCAACATTAATTTTATTTCAGTTAGCTGTAGTTGGATTTATAAAGTTTTCTTCAATTTCAGCAACATTTTCTTCACTAGGAACTTGATTGTCAATTAATTCTTTAGCACCGTTAATTAGTTTGTCATAAAGTTCTTTTGATTCATTTGTTGCAGTAAGATAAGCACTACTTGTGTGAATTGTATCTTTTGCACTTTCTCTTAATTCTAGTTGTGCCATTGAATCATCTAATGCTTGTGCATTTTCCTTAACTTCACTAACTTGTGCATGTTCTGGAGTAATTTCAGCATTTAAATTAGCAGCTTTAATTTCTTCTTGAACGCTTGTTTGTTGTGAATCATTTAGATGAGGATAAAGTTTTACAACATTATTAATTAAGTCTTCTTTAGCATCATTAATTTCTTTAGCCTTATTAACTATCTCTTGAACTTTATCTAAAGTATCAATTCCATCTTTATCTAATTGACCTACGAAATAGTCTTTTTCATCTTGTGAAAGATTATCATTATGCATAATTGCATCTTTATAAGCTTCCTTAAGTGCATGAATAATTGCTTCATTTAAGATTTTAACATCATCTTTATTTCAATTAGCATCATCTTCATTGATGTTTGTATCTTCTAATTGATTTGCATCAGGATTTTGGTTATTAATTAAGTTTTCTGCAGCGTTAGTTAAATTGTTGTATTTTGCTTTAGATTGATCAGTAGCAGTGGCATAAATATTTGACTCTTTTATAGCTTCTTTAGCAACATTTAATTTCTCTAAAATAGCCATTTCATTATCTAAAGCTTGAGCTTTAGATTTTTCATTTTCCACACTAGGTGAATTAGGATTAAGTGTTGCATCTTTGTTAGCGCTTTTGATTGCTCTTTTGACCGCTTCTTGTTGTGAAGTATTTAAATGTGGATAGTTAGTTGCAACTTCATCAACTTCAGTTTTTTTAGCGTCATTAAGTTCTTGTGCATTTTTAAGTGCTTTTGGCAATTCACTATTTTGTTCAGTTGAATCAATTTGATCTTTAATAGCTTTTTTCTCATCATCTGATAAATAATCTAAATTATCAACAGTTGATTTATAAAGATCTTTTAAAGCTCCTTTAATTGCTGTATTAAGCTTATCAACTGGATCTTTAGTTCAATTGCTATTTTCTGGATTAGTGAAATTATTGCCAATTGGTGCAACATTATCATCGTTTGGTTTTTGATTATTAATTAATTCTTTAGCAGCTTCAATTAACTTATCATAATTATTTTGTGATTCGCTTGTTGCATTAGTGTAAGCATCACTTGCATGAATTAATTCTTTAGCAGCTTCAAGAACTCTAGTAGTTCCCATTGCTTCATTAAGCGCTGAGGCAGTATTTTGAACTTCACTTACTTTTGGTGAATTTTCATTAAGTTTGTCATCTAAATTAGCTTTTTGAATTGCCTCTTTAACTGCATCTCTTTGTGCTTGATTTAAGTTTGGATATGTTGTAGCTAAATTGTTAATTATGTCCTCTTTAGCATCATTAATTTCATCCGCTTTATTAGCAATTTCATTAACTTTATCTAAAGTATTTGTCTCTTCATTATTCAATTTGTCTTTAAGATCAGCTTTTTCATCTTGTGAAAGATTATTATTGTTGTCAATAGCGGTTTTATAAGCTTCTTTAAGCGCATGAATAATTGCATCGTTTAATTTGTCAACTGTTTCTTTATCTCAGTTTGAATCATCTTTAATCAATTCATCTGCTGCAGAAATTAATTTTTCATATTTAGCTTTTGATTCTTCTGAAGCTTTAGCGTAAGTGTCAGAAGCTTTAACGGCAGTTTTGGCGTCATTTAATTGCGCTAAAGTTGCCATTGAATTATCCAAAGTTTGTGCTTTAGCTTTTTCACCTTCTACACTTGGTGAAGCAGAATTAAGTGTTGCATCTTTATTAGCATTTTTAATTGCTTTTTTAACTGCTTCTTGTTGAGCATTATTTAAGTGTGGATAGTTAACTGGAACGTTTTGAATTTCTTGTTCTTTATCATTATTAGTTGATAAAACATCTCTAAAAATTTCTGAAGGAGATTTAGTTGCATCTGGGTTATTAATTTGTTCTTTAGCAGCTGCTTTTTCTTCATCAGAAAGATAAGGCATTTCATCAATTGCTGAAAGATAAATTTCTTTTAATGAATCTTCAATTGCTTTATTTAACTTATCTACAGGTTCTTTAGTTCAATTTGCAGTTTCTGGATTTGCAAAATTCTCTTCAATTGGTGCAACATTATCACTACTTGGTTTTTGATTAGTAAGCAATTCTTTAGCCGCAGCAATTAATTTTTCATATTTTGCTTTAGATTCTTCTGTAGCTTTTAAATAAGCGGGAAGAGCTCTAGTAATTTCTTTATCAGCTTCTAAGTTTGCTAATTTTTCCATTGCTCCATCAAGATTTTGAGCATTAGTTTGAACATCTGCAACTGTTGGATGATTATTTCCATTACTTAATTGCGGATCTTTGTTTGCGCCTTTAATTGCTTCTTTAACGGCATTTTGTTGTGAAGCATTAAGGTGAGGATAATTTGCTTCAACTGCGTCAATTAATGCTTTTTTCTCCGCGTCTAAAGCACTTGCTTTAAGTCCAATAGTTTGTAAGTTATTTAGATTATTATTTTCAGCTTTCTCTAAATCTTCTTTAGCAGCAGTTTTTTCATCATCACTTAGATTTTCAAGTTTGTCAATCGCTGATTTATAAACTTCTTTAAGTGCATTAATAATTGCTTCATTAAGCTTATCTACAGATGTTTTTGGTCAATTTGCATCATTTTCTCCAACTTCAACATCTGGTAAGTTAGTTGCTGTTGGATTAAAATTATTGATTAATTCTTTAGCTGCTTCAATTAATTTATTATAGACGTCTTTTGAAGCTTCACTTGCTTTTGTATAAATGTTTGAATCAATAACGTTAGGTTGAGCATTTTTAAGGTCTTTTAAAGTACCCATTGCATCATCTAAGGCTTGAGCATTGCTAATTACATCATTGGTTGCAGGTGTTTGTTCCTTACCTTCAATTGGACTAAGATTTGAATCTTTAATTGTTTGAGTAATTGCTGCTCTTTGAGTTTGATTTACATTGTTTAGGACAAGTTCATTATCTTTTGTTTTTTTAGCATTATTTGCTTCTTGAGCTTCTTCTAAATGACTATCAAGTGTTGGAGTTGAACTTAAATCATTACTATCAGTTAAATTTTCACCTTTAATGTCAGATGCATATTTGGCTTTTTCATCATCACTTAAGTAATCTAATTTATTAATTTCATCAATTTTCTCTTGTTTTTTCTCTTCAATTTGATTTGCTTTGTCTAAAACATTTTGTATGTCTTCTGGTGTTCTAGTTTCTGCGCTATCAAGTTTGTTTTTAAGAGATTCTTTTTCTTCTTGACTTAAATTATTTAAAGCATCAATTTTATCTTTAGCTACTTCTTTAATAGCTTTTTCTAAAGCAGCGGTAACTTTATCAACATCTGCTTTATTTCAGTTTTGATCAGTAGTATTTGAAATTGTCTCATCAACACTTCTAACTTTTTGGCTATCTGGAATTAAGTTGTTAATTAAATCATTTGCAACGTTTTGTGCGTTATTAAATTTATCTTTATTAGTTTGTGTTACATCATCATTTAATGTGCCGTTACTAATTAATTCTTTAGCTTTATCATTAAAGTCATGTAAAGCTTTCATTGCTTGGTTTAAAGCCTCAGCAGTTGCTTCTACTTCACTTGTAGTAGGGTTAGTTGAACTAGGAATAGCATTTAAATTAGATTGTTTAATTGCTTCTTTAACCGCATCTTTTTGTGTTTGGTTTAGATATTGATAATTTGCATCAACTGCCGCAATTTTATCACCTTTAGTTTGATCATCTTGACTAGCTTTATCAGCAATTGTTTTAGGATTATCGCTTGTTTCTAATTGGTTTTTGAATGCTTGTTTTTCGTCATCAGAAAGATTGCTTAATCCATCAATTGTTGCTTTATAAACCTCTTTTAATGCTTCTTTAATCGCAGTATTCAATTTCACTACATCATCATTTGTTCAATTAGCGTCTTCTGGTTTAGTAATAGAAGTTGCTGGCGCTAAATTAGCTTCACTTGGATTAGTATTGTTTGCTAATTCTTTTGCAGCAGCAATTAATTTTTCATAATTAGCTTGAGCTTGAGGAGTTGAATTAGTATAAAGTGGTGAAGCTTTCACTGCATCTGAATCACTTGCGTGATTTCTTAATTCTCCCATTGAAGTATTCAATGTTTGTGCACTATCAAGAACACTTTGAGTTAATGGAGTTTCTTTGCCCGCAATTGCTTCTAAATTAGATTGTTTAATTGCTTCGCGTACTGCATCTTGCTGTGAAGCATTTAAATTAGGATAATTTGCAGTTACTTGGTCATAGTGATTTTTCTTAGTTTGATTAATTTCTTCAGCTTTATTTTCAATAGCTTTAAGTGCTGCTTGATCTTCTTCATTAAAGTCTAAATTATCACTTGAAATTGTGTCTTTATTTTTAAGATCATTGCTGTATTTTTCTTTTTCATCATCACTTAAGTATTCTAAAGCTTTAACTTTATCAATTTCCACTTTTTTAGCAGCATCAATTGCTTGTGCTTTATCAACTACATCATCTAGGTTTGCATTAGACTTGTCAATTTCATTAAGTAAAGTAGTTTTTTCATTATCTGAAAGATTACTTAACTTGTTAATTGCGTCTTTTGCAGCTTGTTTAAGGGCATTTTTGATACCTTGTGTTAATTTTTCAACTGCATCTTGATCTCAATTTGCATCACTTGGTTTAACTAATGAGCCATTTGGTGAAGTAATTGAAGCAACTTTTTCATCTGTTGGATTGTTATTTGCGATTAAATCTTTACCAGCTTGAACTAAATTATCATAGTTAGTTTGAGTTACTTCTTGAGCATTAGTGTATTTCTCACTAGCTTTTACTGCTGCCTCTTCATTTACAAGATCTTTTAATGCTTTCATTGCATTATTAAGTTCATTGTATTTGTTAACAACTTGCTCAGTTGTTGTTGCACCTTCTTTAAGTGCAGGATCATAATTAGCTTCTTTAATAGCTTGTTTTGCAGCCATTTTTTGCGAATCATTAAGATGTTCAAAACTATTTACTTGATTAATTAAAGCTTGTTTATTATCGTTTAAAGTTTTTGCTTCATTACCAACTGCTTCTAATTGAGTAGTATTATTTGCTTCATTTAATTTTTCAAGTAATTTATCTTTTTCATCTTGTGAAAGATTTTCAAAACCATTTTCAATTGCTTTTTTAATTGTTTCTTTTAAAGCATTTTTAATTGCTTCATTTAATTTATCAACGTTAGCTTTATCTCAATTTGGTGTTGCAGGTTGTGTGTAGTTATCTTCAATATTAGCTGCTTGTTCTTCAGTTAATTTTTCATTATCAATTAATTTTGCAGCGCCATCAATCAAGCTATCATATTTAGCTTTAGATTCAGGAGTTGACTTGGTGTAGAACTCACTTGCTTTAATAGTTGCAGCTTTATCTTTAAGCGCAGCTAATTCTTCCATTGAATCATCTAAAGCAGCTGCTTTAGATTCCACATCAGCTACAGTTTGTGCACCTGGATTAGTTGCAGGATCTAAGTTGCTTGTTTTAATAGCCTCTTTAACTGCTTCTTTTTGCGATGTATTTAAATGTTCATAGTTTGTTTCAACTTGATCAAGTTTAGCTTGTTTTTGAGCATTTAAAGTTGTAGCCTCATTATAAACTCTTTCAAGATCAGTTAATGAACTTGTTGGAGCCATTTGCTCTTTAAGTTTATCTCTCTCATCTTGTGATAAGTTACCTAAACTTGAAGAATTGTCAATTGCGCTTTTAGCTGCTTCAACTAAAGCGTTTTGAATTGCATCATTTAAAACATTAACATTTTCTGCATTTCAGCCTTTTTCAGGATCAAATGTATTAAATGGTGCCATGTCACTATATTTAGAAGTGTCAGGATTTTCACCTCTTAAAACAGCTTGGGCAATTTCAACTAAATCATTGTATTTAGTTTGTGAAGTGCTTGTTGCATTTTGATAAACAGGTGAAGCTTTAACTGTATTTTGAGCATCAACAGTAGTTTTAAGTGCATCATAAGCATCTCTTGTAAGATTTTGGTAACCAATAATGGTATTTTCAGATGCTTCTGTTGGATTATCTGTGTTAACAAAAGTAGTTTGATTATTACTATTATTAGTATTTTGATTTGCTAAATTAGGTAAGTAAGAATTGTTTTTAATTTCTTCTTTAAACTTGTTTTTAAGTCCTAAAGGTAAATTAACAAAAGCACTATCATCTAATCTGTCATAGAAGCCTTTTTTGGTTTCATTAGTTGCAATAGCAGCATTTTTTTGGCTATTAACATCACTAACAGTTGCAGCTTTATCAACTTCACCTTTGTAGTAAGTTTTTTCAGCTTCTGAAAGATATTCAAGTTTTTCAATTGCATCTTTAGCTTCTTCTTTAGCTTCATTAAGTGAAGTAATAGTTTCAACTAAATTAGCAATTACTCTATTCAATTCATCAACGGCAGCTTTATTATAGTTTGAAGTATCTGGTTTAGTTATTTCTGATGATCATGAAGTAAGATCATCTAAATTAGGCACTTTATTATTTGCACCATTTGCATCTCCAGTTGCAGGAATTAAATCTTTCGCAGCTTGGATTGCAACAAGATATTCATCTTTAAGATTTTGTGGAGCTGAAGTAAATTTAGGATCTTGTTGGAAAGTAGCATCTTTAGCAACATTGTTAGCAGTAGTTGACATTGCAGCATTTAATGCTCTTGCTTCTTCTTCAACTTGTGTAGTTGTTGGTAAAGTAGCATCTTGAATATTATCTAAAGTATTTGATTGCTTAATGTTTGCTTTAACTTGTTCTCTTTGAGCTTGATTTAAATGAGGATAAGTTTCATTAACTGCGGCAATTTTGGCAGCTTTTGCATCATCGATTGTTGTTGCTTTATTTGCGAGAGTGGCAATTGTTTCTTTAACTTTATTATAGGCATTTTTAGCATTTGTTGCTTCTTCATTATTAAATGTTGTCTTAGCAGCATTTAAATCGGTAATTAATTTTGATTTTTCTTCACTTGAAAGATTTTCTTTAGCATTAATTACTCTTGTTGCATCAGCAATTTTGTTATCTAAATCTTGAGCAAAGGTTAAAAAACCATCTTCGCTTGTGTTATTTGCAACTGTTACATGATAATCATTTGCTTCTGGAGTTCTAAAGTTGGTTTGAGCAAAAATTCTTAAATCATCTTTAGCTTGTTGATTTTCACCTAATAAACTTTCATCTATACCAAATAAAGTTGCTTGATCTTTAGTTGTTGCTAATTGATAATTAATGTTTAAACTTCCGTTTTGGTCATTTGCATCAGAATTTACATTTTCAATTGTAACTTTATTTTCTGTTGCAAAAGTATTATCTAAAGCAAAATCACTATTTTCTGTTGCTGAAGCAAAGGTTGAAGCTTTTGGTTTTGCACTATTAGTGTAAGTGTAATTGTTGTTTGCATCAGTTTTAAGATTAGTAAGTCTTTGTACTTCTGTTTCAAAGTCTTCTACTACTTTAAAGAAGACTTTTGAAGTAGGTTTTTGACCTTGTGTATCAGTATGAGCAGGATCGTTATTTACTAATCTATAAGCAACTAAAGTTTTTCCACTAATTTCGTTATGTCCAACAACTGCTACAAGTTCAACACTCACATTATTTGCGCCATTAACAGTAGCTGTATAATTATTTACATTTTTAGCATCTGTTGAATTTGGTAATAAGTTGTTTGCGTTTTCTGGAGAACTAATAGAAACATTTGTTTGATCAAGATTATTTAAATTGTCAGTTGCATCTTGATAAGCTGTTTTAAAGCCACTTAAGACAATTGTTCTTTCTTGACTTGATTTAATGTTAGTTAAATTAGTTCTTGTTGAAGTTAATGGTAAGGTAATTGTTAAAGTACCCGTTTTATCATCTGCTTTTAAGTTAGCATCAGTTGCTAATAATTTGTATCAATTATTTTTTGTATCAAATGTGGCAAAGGTTAAATCTGCTTTAGTAACAGTTGTAGCTAATTTAGTATTTTTATCAGCATCTGCTGAATAAGTTACACCTTGAGCTTCATTTACCAACGCATCAAGTCTTTGACTTTCTGTTAAAAAGTCTTCAATAGTTTTATTAGCATGTTTATCAGTTGTTGAATCAACATTTGCATAACCATTAACAAGTGAAGTTAATTTCCCAATTTGTACTTCAACAGTACCGTTTTCGTCATTTTTATCAATAAATGTAATTTCACTTGCCTTAGCATTTACATTATCTCCAAAACTAAATGACTGAGTAGCAGCATCAAAAGTACCTTGAACATTGTTAATTGTTAAAGTAAGGTTTTCTAAATTAAAGTTTGTAAGAAGTGGAGTTTTAACTTTGTCATTATATGTTGCAGTAATGTTTTGAGTATCATCTAACAATTGATCGAGTCTAGCTCTTTCTGCAGCTTCAGATTTAAAGCCTCTAATTACAATTTGTTTAGTTTCACTTGATTTAACATTAGATAAATTATCTTTAGTTGAAGTTAAGGTATAGTTAATTGTCAATGTTCCAGCCTGGTTATCAGGATGTAAATCCACATCACTTACTTGAGCTTGTGAACTTTGGTACTCATTATTTAAAAGAGTACTAATATCACTTATTGAATATGTAGAAGCAGCTTTTGAAGCCTTATCTGTAGGAGAAACATTAGATACATCAACTGCTTGTGGTTGTTTGCCTTCTTGTGTATTTAATAATCTATTTAAACGATCTACTTCAGTTTTAAAGTCAGTTACTGTTTTTGGTGAATCTAAGTTATTTACGCTTAAATTGGTAAAACCAGGTCTTGTTGATGTTAAAGTAATGGCAATATTTTCACTACCAACTTTATCATTTGGTTGTGTGAAGGCAATATTAGTTACTTGTGCATTTTCATTTGTAATGATTGCTAAACCACTATAAGTTTGATTATCAACTTGATATGTTACATTATCGTTTGTGAAAGTTGTTCCACTAGGTCAATTATCTTTGTCAGTGTAATTAAGATTTTCAATTACTTTATTCAATAGTTGAGATAATCTTGCTCTCTCTTGCTCTTCAGTAATAAAGCCAGTAAAGACTTTAGTTTTTGGTGTGCTTGAAGTTATATCATCTAAATTACTACGTGTTGAATTTACTTTATAAGTTACAGTCACTTGACCAGTATTATTATCTACTTCTAAAGTTTCAACATCTTGTTCTCTAACACGTGCTTCATCATTTGTATAAAGTGTGTTTAATAAAGTTGCAGCATCGGCTTTACTAAATTGACTAGCAGTTTTATTGGCTGCATTAGAATCTTGTAAATCATTTAATTGACTTTCTTTGGCAGTAACTAATTGATCTAATCTTGTTTGTTCAGTTTTAAAGCCAGTTATTGCTTTAGTTTGATTTGCACTTTCACTTTCATCAAGTCCAGCTTTAGTTGATTGCAATTTAAATGTTACGTTTGCGCCACCTAATCTATCATTATGACTACTAAAACTTGCGGCAGTAATTTTAGCATTTATAGGTTCATTAAATTCAATAGCTCTTGTTTCTGGATTATATACTCCAACTTGGTTATTGATTGTCACTTTAAGATTTTCTAAATTAAGCTGATCTTTATTCTTATCAGCCATTAAAGTAGCCTTATCGTTGTAATCAACAGTGGCATTTTGAGCAAGTTCTTCTAATCTTGCAGATTCTTGATCTGAAGATAAGAAACCTGAAATAGTTAAAGTACGTGTTTCTGAAGATTTTTGATCTGTTAAGTCAGGTCTTGTTGAAGTTAATTTGTATGTAAATGATAAAGTACCATTAACATCATTTGGTGTAAATTCAGTAATATCATCAACTGTCACTTTGGCATTTACATCTTGATAAAGAGTATTTAATTTTTCAACAACTTGTGCTTTAGTAATAGTTTCAGCGCTTATTGCTGCTTGGTTATCAAAAGTTACATTGCTATTTGTTGCATGATTTGGTAATTCGCTATTTAAACGATCCACTTCTGTTCTAAAGTTAGTAATTGTTTTAATTTCTGAATAATCGCTTACTATAGTTTCAAAACCAGTTTCAGTTGAACGAAGTTTAAATTTAACACTTACACTTCCATTAGCATCATTTTTATCACTATAAACAATTTCTTCAACTTTTGCATTAATTGGAGCTGCTAAAGTGAAAGTATCATTTGCGTATGTTCCATTAACTTTAGTTGAGTTTTTAGTTAGATCTAACATTAAATTGTTTAAAGTGAATGTAGTTGCGGTTGGTTGATTAGTTTTATCTTTATAGTCAATATTAAAGTTAGTTCCTGATTGAACTAAATTATTAAGTTCATTTTCTACTTGTGATTTATTTCTAAAGCCCCTAAAGACTTTGGTTACTACTTGTGAAGATTGAACATCATTAAGGCCATCACGTGTTGAGTGTGTTTTGAATTTAACTGTAATTTCGCCAGTTTCATTGTTTTTGTTAATTGTCTCAACTAAATCACTAGAACTAATAGTTGAATCAGTTGAAGTTAATTCGTTATTTAACAATGTAAGAATGTCATTATCACTTATTGTTGAAGGAGCTTTATTTTTATTCTCAGCAGCAAAATCAACATTATTAATTGCATCACTTTTAGCTGTTAAAACGGCATCTAATCTTTCTTGTTCAGTTTGTAAACCACTTATTGTTTTTTTATTAGATTCATTGCTATCTTGAACATTACTATTTGCATATGCATCAATAGTTGAAACTAATTTGAAATTAACACTAAATGTACCTGATTTATCGTTGTTTTCGTCAAAAGTAATGTTTGTTGCTTTAGCATTAATTGGTGCATCAAAAACAATACTATCTGATTCCGGATCGTATGTTCCTATTTTGCCATCAATAGTAAGTTTTAACTTGCTTTTATCTTTAGTTGTTGTTGAAGGAGTATTATTTTTCTCAGTATAATCCGCACTTACTTTATTTGCAAGAGCATTTAATCTATTTACTTCATCAGCAGTTGTTTTAAAGCCACTTAAATTGTGTATCTGTTTTTCGCTAGAAACAATGTCAGTTAAGCCGTCTCTTAATGAAATTAATTTATATTCAATTGCAAGTGTTCCATTTTGATTATCAGCAGTTAATTTAATGTTGTCAATATCAATTTTTGCTTTATCTTCTGGACGCAAACCAGGATTTAAAAGATCAAAAATTTGTTGTTTTGTAATTGTTGAAGGAATTACTTCTGTTTTGTTAGGATAATCAATATTTCTAATTGCGTTTGTATATCTATCAACTAAAACTTCATTTAATCTTTTTTGCTCATTTTTAAAGCCTGAAATAGTAAATTCTTTATTAGTTGTTGAAGTTAGATCAGCAAATATAGTAGATTGTAATTTAATTGTTGCTTTAATGCTTCCGTCACGATCATTTAAATTTGAGAAGAATGAATTATTAACAGGTACAACTTTGGCATTAATTGGTGCAGCAAAAGTACTATTTTCAGCAGCTGATTGTGTTGTATTTTGAATTGTTACATTTAAATTATCTCTGCTTAAATTAGTTGCTGAAGGTAAACTACTTTTATCTGTATAATCAGCAGCATTTGCTTCTAAATTAGCAACTAAATTGTTTAATCTTTCTAATTCTTGTGTTCTAGTTACAAAATTTCTAAAGACTTTAGTAATAGGTGCAGGAGCATAAACATTTGTTAAATCACTTCTTGTTGATTTAACAACATATTTAATTTCTAAAGTACCATCTTCATCATTTGCTTTTAAAGTCACTTCTGGCTCACTATCATTAACAGTTTTAAGTGAATTAGTATCATCAAAAGTTGCATTTTGAGCTCTATATGCATTAACAATTGCTTGTTTAATATCTGACTTAGTAATAGCTGAAGCTGGTTTGGCTTTTAATTCATGACTTAAATCAAGATTAGGATTAATTGTATTTTGCGTTTCACTTAATCTCTCTGCTTCAGTTTTAAAACCAGTTAGAGTAGTTGTTATTGTTTGTTTAATATTTTCAAAACCAGGTTTTGTTGAATGCAATTCAAATGTTACATTAACACTTCCTGCTTGATCATTTACATTGGTTGGAGTAGCAAATTGAATATTACTAATTTCAACATCTGGAATATTAGTTGTTACTAATTTGCCTTCTTTTGCAGGATTAAAAGCAAATGTTGCTGTTGAATTTTCATAGTTAAAGATAGCTGTTAAATCATTAACAACCAAGTTTGTATTTGTTACTAAATCATCTTTATCATTGTAATTTGCACTTGTGAATGAATTTTTAATAGCTTGAATTCTTGCTTCTTCTTGTGCAGCAGTAATAAAGCCTGAAATAGTAGTTGTAATTGTATTTTGACTTTGAGTGAAATTGGTTGTTCCTTCTTTAAAGCCTTCACGAGTTGAAGCAACATTTCACACTACAGTAATTGTTCCCGCATTTAAATCTTTTGTAATAACTGGATTAGAACTTACTGTTGCTAAATCATCAGAACTTATAGTAGTTTTAAGTAAATTGATAATTTCACTATCATTAACTTGATTTACAGTACGTCTTTTATCAATAGTAAAGTTTTGCGGATTAATTACAGCGGCAACTTTATCTTTTATGGCATTAATTCTTTGTTGTTCACTTTGGAAGCCACTAATTGTTTTGGTAGTTTTTTGGCTTTGAATATTGTTAGTTGCATAAGGTGTAATAGTTGAATAAACTTTGTATTCTACATCCACACTACCAGTATTATCTGCATGTTGTGCATTACCTAAATCATTTTGATTTTTAAAATTAATATCTTTAATTTTGACATTGTTATTAGTAAATACAAAGGCTTGTTCATCGGGATTTCAAACACCTTTTTCACCTTCAATAGTAATGTTAAGCTGTGATTTATCAAAACTTGTTAATAAAGGCGTTTTATCTTTATTTGGATAATCAATATTTAGATTATTTGAAATGTTATTAACTCTATTAGTTTCAGTAGTATTACTTCTTAAGTTTGTTAATACAACTGTTTTTGTTTTAGTTGAATAAACATTGTTTAAATTTGTTCTTTTTGAAACTAATTTATAGTTAATTGATAATGTTCCAGTTGCATCATTAGAATTTAATTGAATACTATTTAAATCAATTTGTGATTGATCGTGTTGATAATCTTTATTCAATTCTGCTAAAACTTGTTCTCTTGTAACTTGTGAAGCTACTTTATTATTAAATGCAGTTCTTAAATATGATTTTCTTGATGGATCATTTTCTGGTTTTTCTAAAATATTTGTTAACCGTTGTGCTTCAGTTAAAAAGTTTGAAATAGTTGCAGTTTTATAATCTGAAAAAATACTTGAATAACCAGGTTTTGTTGAATTCAATCTATATCTTACTTGTAAGCTTCCATCACGATCATTCTGATTTAAGAAAGTCACGTCACTTAATCTAACATTTTCTTCATTATGTGCAACTTCACCACCAATATTAGTTTCTTGTGCAGAAAGTTTTCACAATATATTTCTAACAATTAAACTTGTTAATTGTGGAGTATTGTTTTTATTTGCATAGTCAAGAATTGGATTTAATGAATCTAATCTTGTTTTTTCAGCAGCAAATGTGGCAAAACCTGAAAATGTTACTGATTTAGTAGTGCCTTCTGGTTTTGGATAAATATCTGTTAGTGTGTTTTTTGTTGAATGGATGGTGTAATTTAAAACAATAGTACCATTTTGATCATTTTTTACAATATTTGAAAGTTCAGCTTGTGCTTTGTTGCCTTGTATTGTATTATTAAAAATTTGACTAAATTTAGTTTGAATTTCTTGATCAGTAATTTGTGAAGCTAATTTAGCTTTTTCAGTGGCGTTGAAGGTAATTTGATTGTGTAAATTTTGAGCAAAAAGTTCGTTAATTCTTCTTTGTTCAGTTTTAAAGTTATTAATACTTCTATTATCTACATTAACAATAATGTCTTCAAAACCAGACTTAGTCGATCTAACTTTATAACTAACTGGAACTATACCACTTTTATCACTTTCATAGTTATTTGTGTCAACTGTAAAAACAATGTCTGTAATTTCAATGTTTAATTCGCCATTTTCAATCACTAATTTATTTTCTTGTCCAGGTTGATATTTAGCAACGTATTCTTGATTATTAGCGGCAAAAGTAATTTCAACTTGTTTATAATCCAATGGTAAAGAATCACTAGGAACTATATTTTGAGAATTTTTGTAAATAATTTGTCTATATCCAAATCCTAAATTGGTAATTCTTTGTTTTTCTTGTTCCTTAGTTAAAAAACCTCTAAATGAAAAAGTTTTTGCATTTGAAGATGTTTGATTAGTTAAGTTTTCTCTTGCTGATCTAATTTTAGTTCTAATTAATAAAAAGCCTGTAGCATCATCTGCTGTAATTGCAACAATATCTGCATCTGTAATTTTTGCATCAGCATTTGTTAAAGCAGCAATATTTAAGGCTTCAACAATTTCACTTCTTGAAACTCTTGATGCAAGACGATCAAAATTACTAATACGTGCTTTAACAGCATCATTGTTCACTGAAGATGAGTTAAGAAGTTCATTAAGTCTTTGTTGTTCTCTTTTAAATCCGGTTAATTGTTTTGTTGCAGAAGTTGCAGATTTAGCATTTCTTGCAGTTGATAAAGTTGTCTGCAATTTAAAAGTTACATTTGTAGTTCCTGTTGCATCATTTGTGTTTGCTAAAGGTGCAAAAACCACATCAGATAATTTCATATCAAGTGTAGGAAAAATTACTTCACCATTTTGTACTTGCGAAGTATGTAAAGTTCCTTGTGCATCTCTAATTTTTACAATTAAGTTAGTTGGATTTAATGTTTGTGTTGGATAGTTTAAAAGAAAATTTTTAGGACTATAACTAACACTTTTTACATGATTAATTAAATAATTTAATTTAGTCTGTTCTGAAACAAAACCAGGAATCCTTACCACAAAAGGACTATTATTAGTGTATACAACACTAGTTAAATGTTCTCTTGTTGATTTAGTAGTCAATATGATTGATAAAACACCTGTTGCGTCATTTGGGGCAAGAGTAAATGCATTATTTGCAATTAAAGCATCAGATTCTGTTAATTCATTTGAAAAAATTTTTTTCAATTTTTCTTCAACTTGTTCTCTAGTTATTGATGAAGCTCTTTTATCTCTTTTTTCTGCATCAGTAAAAATTGCTTGAATTTCAGATCTTTTTGATTCTTGTATTTCAGTCAATCTAGTAGATTCTGATTTAAAACCACTTATTGTTACTTTAGGACTTGAATTTTGATTAATTAAGTTGGCCATACCTGTTTTTAAACTACTTAAACCAATAAATAAAGGCAATTGGCCAACATAAGTACCATTGTTATCAATATTATCATTGGCATTATTAAAGTTTTCAGTATAGTAATCTCTTACAAAAACTCCTAATTCAGGAAATTCTAATCTACCATTTTGGAATCTTGAAGTATATGTTCTATCTCCATCATTAATTGTGAAAGATAGTTTAGAAATTTGATTTGAAGTTAAATTAACTTGATGTTTTCCTGTGGTATTTGCAACAATATTTGAAAATTCTTTGGCAGCTAATACATTAGCTTTATTTTGGTAATCTGCACTTGTAACTTTGCTTACTAAATCACTTATTCTTTGATTTTCAGCATCCGTAGAATAGAAACCAGGAATAGTAAGAGTGCCACTTGAAATATCTGATTGAATTGTGTTTAAAGATTCTCTATTTGAAAGAAGTCTATAATCAATTTCTAATTCACCACTTGCATCAATTGGATTATTTTTTAGAATAGTATAGATTTCTACACGTGCTGAGTTAGCTCTAAATATAGCATCTAATTTATTCTTTAATGTAGCTTTTGTAATAGATGAAGGTAATGCATTTTTTTCTTGTGCAGTAAACAATGAATTAATAATTTGATCTCTTTTTTGTTGTATAAGTTCATTCAATCTCTGACTTTCTCTTTTAAAGCCATAGATGGCACTTTGAGCTGAAATTTTAACATTTTCATATCCTGGTCTTTTTGAATAAATGTCAAAAGTAATATTTAGTTTTCCGTTACGATCTAAAGCATTCTGTTTTGTTTCAAATTGAACATTTCTAATTTCATAATCAACATTTGAATCTACAGATGTTAGTTTATTAACTTCTCCATTAAGAGGATCATATACAAATTTTACTTTTCTAGCATCATCAGCATCCATATTTCCACTAATGCTTACTTTTTTAAATGTAAAATCAGTTTCAGTGATCAACTTGGTTTTATCTGAATAATCAGCTTCATTTTGTGATCCACTAAATGAAGCATTTGCAATTTGAGTTAAACGTTGTCTCTCAGCATCTTCATTTAATGGGGGTTGAAAACCATCAAAAACTTTTGTTCTTGTTTCTTTACTTCTAATTATTTCGTCTGCATTATTTTTTAATCTTTTTGTACTCCTTAATCTATAGGTAACAGTGATACTTGTTTCATTTTTTTGAACTTGAATTGCAGGATCAATAACCGCTAAATCACTTCTTGAATTGGTTTCCATTTGTTTTAAAGCAGTTAAAAGTTCACTGTTAGTTACTTGATTAACAGTTCTATTTTTATCAATTTCTCCTGGAGTTCTAGAATCAAATCTTTGTGTCAAGACTCTATTAAGTCTTTGTTGTTCTGTAATAAATCCTGAAACATTTTGACTTGATTCAACTGTGACTTTTGAGCCTGTAGGAAATGTTCCACGTGTAGATTCCAATCTAAAAGAAAGTGTTACATTAGCAGAGTTATCTATATATCAACCATCACTTCCTTTATTTCCTGCTTCAAAATTTGAAAGAAGTTCAACAAATAAATTAAACTTTTCTTTAGGAACGTTTACACTTAAATTTGATGTTCCTGTATATAAATTAGAACCAATAGTTAATCCTAATTTACCAGTGTTATCTAATAATTGATTTCTATTTTGATTTTCATAAGTAAGTGTTAATTGATTTGCCAAAGAAGTTAAGCGGTTGGTTTCTTTTTCTCTATTTCAAAAATCAGTAAACGTAAAAGTATAAAACTCATCAGGCGAAGTTTCTCTAAAAATATCGTTGGGTGTTCCATCTTCATTATAAGACACGTATTTTGTTCTACTATTTTGCGTATTTATATCTGTTAATCCCCTTTTTGTTGAATTAAGACGATAACTAACAGTCAATTCTCCTTGTTCATCATTTTGATTAACAATTTTAAGTGTATTTAAATCAACTTCTTGTGAATTAGGATAAAGAGAATTTCCTTTGTAAACATTATTTAAAACGTTGTAAATTTCAGTTTTAGTTAATTCTGATGGAAATTTTTGTTTTAGAACTTCTGAAAAAGTATTGGTTGAAGATAATTTGGTACCATAAAGAACTTGATTAAGTCTTAGTCCTTCGCTTTTTACATCAAATTTTAAAGTTTGAACAGTAGAAGAAACTGTTCCATTTGTCAATTTAAAGTTTAAGTTAATAAATCCATTTCTTTCATCTTTATTAATTCCAACAATTTCAACTTTAACAATTTCTCCATCTAAATTAAAGTCATCAGATCTTCATGGTTTTGATTCACTTGGTAATTGAGTAAAATAATTTGAATCATCATAAATAAAATTTTGAAATCGACCATTTTTATTCAAATCTCATACTCAATTACTGTAAAGAAGATATTGAAAATTTCTTCTTCTATTACTATCACCCAAAAAAACTATTTCTGATGGCAATTTATCAAAAATATAGCCGTTATTATAACTATAAAATCTAAAAAATGAATTGGAATCTGTAATATGATCATATAAACTTTTAGCCGCAATTTCAGCTGCCTTTTGATTAAGAAGTTGCTGGATTTCACTATTGCTTAATGAAGTAAAAGAAGGTATTGCAACCAATGGTAATGCTGCACCACCTACAATTTTGGTTGTTTTTATAAGTTTAGATTTTTGATTTTTTTTCATAAGAAACCTCTTTATTAAATTTAAATTTTTGATCTAACTAGATAACTAACATCACATATAATTTACACTTGAAAATAAAGTAGGTATTAGTTATTTATATTAAATTAGATACTTATACTATTTATTAAATACTATTTATTATTAAAAAATAAATAAAAATAACATAATTTAATTAGATATATTTTACTTTTTTTTTTTTTTTTTTATTTACATAATCTTAGATATTATCTGTTTATTTTTTTGTTTAAAATTTCAATAAAAAAAATAATTTTTTAAGCATAAAATAAAAAGTTTGGGAGCATTTTAAATTTATTTTGAATTCTGTAAAATATAATATAAAAATATTTAGTTTTATTTCTTATCCAATTTAAAGTAGAAATAATAAATAACAAAAAGCGAGGAAAAATGTTTACGAAGATTAAGGGTACAAGAGATCTTTTTGGTAAAGAAGAAAAGTTAATTGAAACTATTAGAAGAGAATTTTTAGACACTGTTTATTCTTTTAATTTTGAATGAATTGATACACCAATTTTTGAAAGTGCGCAACTTTTCAAAAGAAGTGCTGAAACAAGTGATATTGTTAAAAAAGAAATGTATGAATTTAAAGATAAGGGTCAAAGAGAACTAGTTCTACGTCCAGAAGGAACAGCGGGATTTGTGAGAGCTTTAATAGAAAATAAATGATATGCATCATCAAAAAGTGGAAAATTTGCTTATTGTGGTCCCATGTTTCGTTATGAACAACCACAAAAAGGTAGATATAGACAATTTATGCAAGCCGGTGTTGAATATATAAGTGAAATTAATCCTTATAATGATGCTGAAATTATTTTATTGGCTAAAAAAATCTTAAATAATTTAGGTGTTAGTTTTACACTTAAAATCAATTCTTTAGGTGATTTAGAAAGCCGTAATGCCTATCAAAAAGCCTTAAAAGAATATTTATTACCATATAAAGATCAATTGAATGAAATCAATCAAGAAAGACTTGAAAAAAATGTTTTAAGAATTTTAGATGATAAAGAAGATTCTCAAAAAGATTTCATTAAAAATGCTCCTAAAATATTTAATTATTTAACAGAAAATTCTAAAAGATATTTTTCTACTTTAACAACTATTTTACAGGCTAATAATGTTAAATATCAAATTGATTATTCGTTAGTTAGAGGGCTTGATTATTATGATCAAATAGTTTTTGAATTTGTCTCTAATTCTAAAAATAGTCCTGCTCAATCAACTATCATTGGTGGAGGAAGATATTCTAATTTAATTGAAGAATTAGGTGGACCTAAATTATCTGCTTGTGGTTGAGGTTTTGGCATTGATCGTTGTGCTGACATGATTTTAAACGATATTGATGACCAAAATTCTTTATTTAAAGCTTTTTTAGAAAATTTAGATATATATGTTGCTTCAACTAATGAAAACGATTTAATGACTTTATTTTCACTAAGCAATGAATTAAGAAATTATGGTTTAGTTGTTGAATTTAATAAAGAGATTGTAAAAAATAAAAAGATTTTTGATAAAGCAAATAAATTTGGTGCTAAATATGTAATTTTTAATGACCCAATTAACCAAAGTGGCATATTTACAGTTAAAAATTTAAAATCAAATGAAAAAATTAATTTTGCTTTTAATGAAGATGGTTATGCTGATTTGCTTGAATTTTTATCAGAAGAATTAGAGCAATTGAACAATTTAGAAATAGAAGAGGAAGAATAAAATGCAAACTAAAATCATAAACAATGCAGAAATTAATTCTAAATTACTTAATCAAAAAATTACTGTTCATGGTTGAGTTGCTAATAAAAGAAGATTTGGGGAATTAACTTTTATTGACTTAAGAGATAGATCTGGAATTGTTCAATGTGTTTTTAATCATGATTTGAAAGTAAGTAAAGAAAGTACTTTGGAAATAACAGGAGTTGTGGTTTTAAGAAAAACACCTAATCCTAACTTAGCTTCTGGAGAAGTAGAAATTCTTGTTGAAAATTTTCAAATTTTTAGCCAAGCAATAGATGAATTACCTTTTGCTATTCGTGATGACATTGATGTTAAAGAAGAATTAAGATTAAAACATAGATATTTAGATCTAAGAAGACCTAAAATGTTACAAAATTTAATGCTTAGAAATAAATTAACTAATGCTATTAGTAATTATTTATTTAATCAAGGTTTTTTAAATATTGAAACTCCAATGTTAGCTAAAAGCACACCTGAAGGAGCGCGTGATTTTTTAGTACCGACAAGAAATAAGGCACAATTTTGAGCATTGCCACAAAGTCCGCAACTTTTTAAACAATTATTAATGATTTCAGGAATTGAAAAATATTATCAATTTGCTAAATGTTTTAGAGATGAAGATAGTCGTAAAGATAGACAACCGGAATTTACTCAATTAGATATTGAAACATCATTTAAAAATGTGGAAGACTTTCAAGAAGAAATTGAAAATATGTTCCGTTTTGCATTTAAAAATTTAGGTATTGAACTAAGCAATAAACCTTTTCCTAGATATAAATACTTTGATGTTTTAAGAGATTATGGAACAGATAAGCCCGATTTAAGATTCGGTTACAAAATTCAAGATATCAATGATTTTTGTAACAATACAGAATTTAATATTATTAAAGATGCTTCAAGTAAACGTTTATTATTTGTTGATAGTATTATTAGTAAAAAAGATTTTAAAGAACTTGAGGAAATTGCTAAGAAAAATAGTGCCAATATTCTTTTCTACTTTGTTATTGAAAATAATGAAATTATTCATACTAATTTTGCAAATAAAGTACCTAGTGCAATTGAAAAATTATTTATGCAAATTGAAAGAAAAACTGGTTCATACTTCATAGTTGCCAATTCTTTTGAAAATGCCTCTAAAGCTTTAGGTGCTTTAAGAGTAAGTTTAAATGAAAAATTTAAATATGCAAATGATGATGAATATCATTTTTCATGAATTACTGATTGACCAATGTTTGAATATGATCAAGAAAATAATTCTTGAATGGCAGCACATCATCCTTTTACTCAATTTGACCATAAATTAGACGAATTAGACAAATTGGATATGTCAGAAATTAGAGCAAAATCATATGATCTAGTTCTCAATGGATTTGAACTAGGATCAGGGTCTGCTAGAATCTTTGATCAAGAAACTCAGAAAAAAATGTTTGATTTAATTGGCATGACTAAAGAACAACAAAGAAATAAATTTGGTTGATTTTTAGATGCTTTTAAATACGGTGTGCCGCCGCATTGTGGAATTGGACTTGGTTTAGATCGTTTGTTAATGATTTTAACTAAAGAAAAATCAATTAGAGACGTTATTGCCTTTCCTAAAAATGCAAAACAACAAGATATCTTTATGGAAGCACCAAGTGAAGTTGATCAAAAACAATTAGATGAACTATATATAAGTGTTAAGGTTAATAATTAAAAAAAGCATAAGTATATATGCTTTTTTTAATTATTTTGAATTTAAAAATTATATTTAATTAACCGCTCAAGGTTTGGTTACAGTATCCTTTTGAATTTTACAAATTTTAGCTCAAAATCAAGCAAAAAAGATTGCAATTGAACAAAGAGCTAATAAAACAAAAATATCTAAAAAAACAATAACTCCTAAATTTCCGCCTTTATAAAAAAGTGGTTTAAGAAAATTTGCAAAAGGATAAATTGAAAGATCTATATATGCATCAAAATTAGAGTCGCTCTTTAAGTGATTAAATGGTGTTGTTAAGTCTTTACCAATTAAAAACACTATTAAAGCAAAGAAATAATAAGCAGTTAAGGGAATCATTGCTAAAAGGATTGTTCATTTTGTTGTCTTTATTCTTTTTCGATTTAAAACAAAAGCAACTATTCCCATTATTGGGGTAACAAAATGTACGATAGAAGTTGAAATCAAATGTTCTACATCAATTCTATCTTTCAAAATTGAAGGAACAAAAATTAAACCTCAAAAAACTAAAAAAGTAATAGTTACATAAGAAGTTGTTAAATGCATAGCTCTTTGTGTTTTTCAGTCATTAGGATAAATTGCAAAAAGAATCATACTCAAACCCATTGCAAAATTAGATACTCAGGTAAAAGTTAAAGTAACTTTTCAAAAAAGCGCAAGTGGAGAAGCCACCAAGTTATGCGAATAAAGAAAGTTTATTTCCTCCTTGCTTAAATTAGTTAACTTAATTAAATATTCATTTTTTTGAATATGTCAACTTCAAATTGTCACTGCAAACATTAATAAAATATAACAAATTCCTAGATAAAGAGTTATTCTTCTATTTTTATTTCAATTTTGAAAAGTTGATTTTTTAATTTGCTGTTTAATCATGAAAAAATTTTAACAAACTTTTAACAAATTAATAAATAAGCAAAATTAATAAAAACAAAAAGCATAGTACTTTTTGTTTTTATTAATTATTTATCTTTTTTTCTTTTTTTAGCAATTAAGAAGGCTAAAAATGAAGTAATAACTCCTGCAATCATAAGAATAACTGGAGTTCAGAATTTACTTGTCTTTTCGTTTAAATTAAGAGCTGTATTAATTACATTTGGTAAAAGACTAAAGTCAACATTTTGAAAATCACTTTTAGTTAATTTTGTTTGACCTTTATCATTAAATGAATCAAAATATGCATTTTCATTAATTTGATTATTTAATTGAGTAAGTAGTGAATTTAAATTCAATTCATTGTCAATTAATCTTTTCATTGCATCGTTGTATTTTTCGTTATTTTTGTTCAAAATAGCATCTACAATGTCAATGTAACTTTGAGCAAGATTACTTGTTTTTTCTTCTTTAACAAGCTCAGAATTTAAATCATTTTTAATTTTTTCATTTAAGTTATTTACGTAATTTTTAACTTTTTGAATTTCACTAACTAAATTTACTTTAATTTTTTGACTTTCTTCTGCATTTGCATTAGAGTTTTTAAATGTTTCTAAATCTAAAGTTAAATTAGTTAAAAGTTGATCTAGTTCTTCTGCTTGATCCAAACTAGCTTTAGTTTCATCAACTAAAGTTCTCTGAGTTTCAATATCACCATTACTTTGTGCAGTTTTAATTTGTGCTAAGTAATCTTTGTATTTATTTATTGTTTCTTGATCTAAATTAGTTCTATTTGGCAATGAATTAATTCTTTTTTCAAGATCTTCAATATCTGCATTTAATGAATTTTGTTGTTGTATTTTTTCATTGTGTGCTAATGACATTTTCAATCTTTGTATTACATCTTGAACTTTTTCATTATCATAATCAATATTAAAGTCACTTGGTTTACTTTGATTTTGGTATGGATCTTTTTCAAGAATATAAGACGCTTCTCTCATAGCTTGTTCAAAATTAGTTAAATCTTCTAAATTATCTTTGAAAAGATCATTGATATTTTTTGGAAGATAATTTTCATAAAGTGGAACAAGTTCTGACATTGAAGTGTCTAAAGTTTTGTATTTTTCAATTAATGTAAGTTCAAATTCCTTATCTGAATTAAGAGAACTGTTAATTGCATCTTTTTCAAAGTGTGTTAATTGTTCTCTATTTAAATGAGTAAAATCATTTTCTTTGTAATTATTAATTAAATTACCTTTAAAGGTGTTTAAATCAGTTGCCTTCGTTAAAATTTGCTCATTATTTTTTTGATTTTGACTAGCAGGACTTTGCAACTGATTTCTAAAGTTAGTTTTTTCTTCTTCACTTAAATAACTAAGAGTATCTAATTTAGCTAAATTAATTTGATTAAGTAAACTATTTAAAACTTGTTCAACTTGATCTTTATTGTAGTTGTTGTCTTCTTTTTCTCCAACTACTAAATTACTTGGTTTTATAGTAGTTTGATCTACTAATCAATTAGCTTCAGGCAGAATACTTAAGTTGTCAAAAGAATTGTTTTCTACAAGTTCATTAACTTGTTTCATCAATGTTCCAACTTCTCTAGCTTCATTAATAATTGAATCGTTTTCTTCTAAATCATGATTAATTAGATCTTTTTCAAAAGCTTCTTGTTGTTTTTTGTTTAATAGTTCTATATTTTTAAGAGTTGCAATTTTTTGAGCTTTTTTCTGATTTACATCAATATATTTATTTAACACTGCAATTTTTTGATCATCTGTCGTTTGATCACTAAAATATGTGTCATTGAGTTCTTTTTTCTCATTTGAACTTAAGTATGGGAATTTACTATCATCAAAACCACTAATTAGTATTAATTTTCTAAATAAATCTTCTAATTCTTCTTTAGAATAGTTAATATCAATTTCAGGATCATTTGGCTCAAATTCTAAAACTTTACCAGCAATAATTAAGTTATCTAAATATTCGTTCAATTTTTCTTCATTAATTGAAGGTTTTTTAGCCTTAAGTGTTTCTAATGTTTGATCTTTATCAATCTGATAAATTTCTTCAATTTGTTCCATTAAATTAGCAATTGCAGAAACATTGTTAATTACACCACTTGTTCTTGTGTTATCTACACTATTTGAATCAAAAGTTTCATCTAAAGTTGCTGCTTTAAAAATATCTTTTAAATTTGCTTTTTGTGGCTGATTTAAAGAATCTAAATTTGGAACAATTTGATCATTATAACTTTGTGCTTTTTTACTATCTTTAGCTTGTGCTTTTGCTAAAACAGCATCGTAATCAGCATTTTCAGCATCAAGTTCTGCTTTAGCTTGATCTTTTTCTGCTTTATTCAATCATTCTAATTGATCAATTGCTTGAACATATCTTGCTTTTGTTAATGCCTTTAATAAAACATTTGCTTCATTAAGATTATAGTCATTATCTTCTTTATCTCCAGCAGTAATAGAATCTGGTTTTGAAGAATTTTCTTTATCTAAAACTCAGTTTGTTTCATTAAGAATAGTAGCAGTTGATGGTGAAGGAGATAATTGAGCACTTTTATCTTTGATTTGACCCATTACGTTATTTAATTCATTAGCATTTGCTAAAACATCTCTAGTTAATTGATTGTTTGAGTTGTCTAATGAATTTAAATTAGAGTTTTTAACTTGGTTAATTAAATTTGCTTTTTGGGCTTTATTTAAATTAGATAAATCCTCAATTTGTTTAATAATATTGCCTTTAACTGTGTTGTCAGTTTTGGCTTTAGCAACAATGCTATCAATTTCTTCTTGAGATTTTGCTTTATTAATTTGATCTTTAAAAGCATCTTTTTCAGCTTGAGAAAGATTAGGTAAATTATCGATAACTTCATTCTTAAAGTCTTTAATTAAGGCTTTTAAGTCATTTGTTAAATTATCAACTGCTTCTTTATTTCAATTTTCATCATTTTGTACAGTTGCATGATCTAAATTAGCTAAATCATCTGCTGTTGGATTAGTATTAACTACTAATTTATCTCCAGCAGTTGTTGCTCGTTGAATTTTATCTTTTAATGTTTCATTAGTTGAATTAATAAAATCATCTTGACTTTGAACTACTTTTGAATCTCTAAGAGCATCTTTTAATGCTTTCATGGAATTATTTAAAGCGTTTGCTCTCTCTTCAGCAGCAGTTGTTAATTCATTTTCTGCGTTAGTAATGTTCTCTAAATTAGAAGCAATAATGTCTTTTTTCACTTGTTCTTTTTGTGAATCATTAAGATGTTCATAATTTGTATTAATTGCGTCAATTTTAGCTTGTTTGGCATCATTAATACGTTTAGCATCATTAATAATATTTGTTAATTCATTATCTTTGCTACTATCATTTAAGTTACCTGAATAATCTACTGCCTTAATGTCTTTAGTTAACTTAGCTTTTTCTTCATCACTTAAGTTTGATTTTTGATTAATTGTATCAATAGCAGCTTGTTTTTTATCGTTTAATTCTTTACCTTTATCAACAATTTCTTGAATTTTTTCAGGAGTATTGTTATCTGGATTATTAATGTCATTAATTAATGTTTCTTTTTCACTATTAGTTAAATTAGGTAATTTATTAATAGTATCAATTGCTGCTGATTTTAATGCATTTTCAATTTTATTTATCAATTTTTTAACAGCATTTTTATTTCAGTTCGCATCACTTTGACTATCTACTCCATCAAGTCCACTTACATCAGGATTAGTGCTATTTTGCAATTCTTTTGCTGCACTAATAGCTTGATTATAGGTATTTTGTGTTTCTTCAGAAGCATTTATATAAGCATTAGAAGTTTTTACTGTATCAGATTTGGTTACTAAATCATTTAATACTTTCATTGAATCATCAAGTGCTTTAGTATTTTCTAAAACCTTAGTTAATGATTGATTTGAAGCATTTGAATAAACTTCAGCATTAGAATTTTTAATAGCTTGAATTGCAGCATCTTTTTGTGCTTGATTTAAATTTGTATATTCAAGATTATTTCTAATTTGATTAATTGTATTTGTTTTATTTTGATTAATTTCATTAGCTTTTTCTACTGCAGCTTTAATTTGCTCAGGAGTTGAAGAAGAATCATTAACTATAGCATTAAAGTGATCTTTTTCTTCCTCTGAAAGATTATTTAAATTACTAATTGCACTATTTGATAGAGCTTTTTGTTCATCTTTAATTGCATTGATTAATTGTTCTACAGCAGTTTTGTTTCAATTTGCACTATCATGTGGTTCTGTAATTTTGTTATTTAGTAAAGCGTCGGATGGATTAGTATTTTTTGTTAAATCATCACCTGCGTGAATTAAATCATTGTATTGATTTTTATTATCTAAATTTGCACCACTATAAGGAACTTGACTAGTGTTAACTTTATCATCAACAAGATCCTTTAATGAATGCATTGCATTATTAAGTTCTTTAGCTTTGCTAATTACGCTAGATGTCGAAGGTAATTGTGAATTATCGATTTCAATATTATTTGAATTCTTGATTTCTTCTTTAATAGCTTCTTTTTGTGAATCATTAAGATGTTCATAATTTGTATTAATTGCGTCAATTTTAGCTTGTTTGGCATCATTAATACGTTTAGCATCATTAACTATATTTTCTAATTCACCATCTTTAGTTGCATCGCTTGTATTTGCAGAATAATCAACATCTTGAATTTCTTTAGTTAACTTAGCTTTTTCTTCATCACTTAAGTTTGGATAATTATTAATTTTATCAATTGCAGTTTGTTTTTTATTATTTAATGCTTTTGCTTTATTAACAATTGCCTGAGTTTCTTCTGGAGTGATATTTTCAGAATTATTAATTTCATTTATAAATGCTTCTTTTTCAGCATCTGTTAAATTAGGTAATTTGTTAATAGTATCATTGTCTACATTTCTAAGTGTATTTTTGATTTTATTTATTAATTGATCAACTGCCTCTTTATTTCAGTTCGCATCACTTTGACTATCTACTCCATCAAGTCCACTTACATCAGGATTAGTGCTATTTTGCAATTCTTTTGCTGCACTAATAGCTTGATTATAGGTATTTTGTGTTTCTTCAGAAGCATTTATGTAAGCATTAGAAGTTTTTACTGTATCAGATTTGGTTACTAAATCATTTAATACTTTCATTGAATCATCAAGTGCTTTAGTATTTTCTAAAACCTTAGTTAATGATTGATTTGAAGCATTTGAATAAACTTCAGCATTAGAATTTTTAATAGCTTGAATTGCAGCATCTTTTTGTGCTTGATTTAAATTTGTATATTCAAGATTATTTCTAATTTGATTAATTGCATTTGTTTTATTTTGATTAATTTCATTAGCTTTTTCTACTGCAGCTTTAATTTGCTCAGGAGTTGAAGAAGGATCATTAACTATAGCATTAAAGTGATCTTTTTCTTCCTCTGAAAGATTATCTAAATTACTAATTGCACTATATGATAGAGCTTTTTGTTCATCTTTAATTGCATTGATTAATTGTTCTACAGCAGTTTTGTTTCAATTTGCACTATCATGTGGTTCTGTAATTTTGTTATTTAGTAAAGCGTTGGATGGATTAGTATTTTTTGTTAAATCATCACCTGCATGAATTAAATCATTGTATTGATTTTTATTATCTAAATTTGCACCACTATAAGGAACTTGACTAGTGTTAACTTTATCATCAACAAGATCCTTTAATGAATGCATTGCATTATTAAGTTCTTTAGCTTTGCTAATTACACTAGATGTTGAAGCTAATTGTGAATTATCGATTTCAATATTATTTGAATTCTTAATTTCTTCTTTAATAGCTTCTTTTTGTTTTTCATTAAGATATTGATAAGCAGTATCACTATCGATAGCGTTAATTAAATTACCTTTTGCTTGATCATTATTTTGTGCTTGAGCAAAAATAGAATTAACTTCTTCATTAGTAGAAGCTTGTTCAATTAATTTATTGTAATGATTTTTTTCCTCACTAGAGAGATTAGTCAAGAGATTGATTGCTTTACTTTTTGTTTTTTTGTTTTCTTCAAAGTTTAATTGATTGATTAAATTAGTTACTTGGTTAGTGCTGTAATTATTATCACTTTGCTCATTTCCAGCAGTAATAGATTCAGGTTTTGAAGAATTTTCTTTGTCTAAAACTCAGGCTGCTTCATCCAATAAATCAAGATCTGCAAAATTTTCTCTAACTTCTGCTTCTTTGGCTTTTAATTGACCCATTTTTTCATTTAATTCTTGATATGATGAAATACTATCTTGATTTAAATTAGTCATATTTTCTGATTTTAAATGATCTTTAACTTCTGCTTTTTGAAGATTATTTAAATTATTTAAATTATCAGCTATTAGTTGATTAATTTTATTTTCTTTATTTGTGTTAGTCAAAGTTGCTTCTTGAACAATATTATCAACCTTAGCTTTATTAGTCTCTAAATTTTGACTAGGGTCAAAAGTAAGATTATTAATTTTCTCTAAATAAACAGCTTTTTCACTTTGATTTAAAGTATTTAAGGCATTGATTTCTACTTTTTTAGCTTCTTTATACGCATTAAAGTCATTTTTGTCATTAGCAATTTGTGCGTCTTTAGTTTTTGCGTTATTTAAAATTTCTTCTAATGCATTTTTATTTTGAGCAAGAGTTTGATCATTATGATAAACACGTTCAAGTTGTTCTTTATATTCGTTTTTTTGTTCCTGAGTTAAATTAGTTAAAGCATCAATTTCAACTTTTTTATTTTCTTGGTCTAATTTATAGTCTAATTGGTTAATTAATGTTTCAACTTGTGCATCATTATAATTATTATCTTGTTTATTACCGGCAGTAATAGATTCAGGTTTTGATGATTCTTCTTTATCTAAAACCCAATTTGCTTCATTAAGAATTGAAGCAGATGGATCTTTTGCTATTAATTGCTCTGTTTTTGTGGCTAAATCACCCATTTTGTTATTTAAATTTTCATATGGCGCTTTAGCATTTTCAACATTGTCTAAATTTTCACTAGATTGATTTTTTAAATTTTCTTTAACTGCTGTTTTTTGATTTTGATTTAAATTATTTAAAGCATTTAAAACATTTTGAATTTTTTTTGCTTTTTCAGTATCTGCACTTTGTGCACTATTGAAAATTTGATCAAGTTTTGCCTTATTATTTTCTAAACTTTCAGTTCTATCATAGTTAAGAGCATTGAGTTGATTAATAAATGTGGTTTTTTCATTATCATTTAAATTTTCTAATTGATTTATTCTAGTAATCAAAGTATTTTTGTAATTGTTAAAATCTTCGATATATCTATTGATATTATCATTTAAATCTTTTGCTGTTTTAACAATATTATCAATTTTTGCTTTATTTTCTTCAAGTGATTTATTTGGATCGTATACAACATTTTCAATTTTATTTTTAAAGTTTGTTTGATCATCAGGTAATAAATTGGTAAGAGTATCAATTTCTTCTTTTTTAGCTGATTTATAATTATCAAATGTTAATTTATTATTTTTTATTTCAGTATCTTTTTCCGTTGCTTTATCTAAAATAGTATTTAAATTTTCTACATTTGTTTGATCATTAGTTTCATCAACCACAATTGCTTCAACTTGTTCTAAAAATGTATTTTTTTGTTCTTGTGTTAAATTAGTTAATTCCTTAATGTTTTCGATTATTTCTTTTTTATGATTTTGATATTTAAGTAAAACAATTAATTTGTTAACTTGATCTAAGTTGTAATTTTTATCAGTAATTGAATTGTCAGATATCGTTTCTGGTTTTTCTTTTTCATCACTTAGCACTCAATTAGCTTCTGGAAGATAATCATTTTCTGGATTATTAATTTCTGTATCATTTTTAGTATTTATTAATTCTTCCATTGCTTTGTTTAAATCAACAAAATCTGCACCATTTTTAATACTTTCATCATCACTACGTAACTTGTTTTCAAGCTCATTGTGAATATAATCAAGTTCTTTGGTTGCAAAAAAGTCTTTTACATGTGTTTTTTGAGCATCATTTAAATGTCCTAATTCATCAACGTAATCTGAAATCATAGAAACTTTTGATTCTAAATAATTATTAGTAATTTCATTTAATGATTCAAATAAGGGTGACATTCATGCATTATTAAAATTACTAGAAACATCTAAAGATGAACTAAACTCACTGAATTTTATTCTATTGTCTATATCATAAAAACCAAGTTTTCTATAGTATTCATTATTTGAAGAAGATTCCAAATCATCTGCATCTCTTTCTTCATATTCTGGTTGATTTTGATCAAAAATTTCACTTTCTTCAAAATTTTCACCTTTAGCAATTTCTTGAATTTCTGATGTTTCTAATAGTATTGATGAAGAAATGTCTGGATCATAGAAATAACGTTTTTTTCCATTTACAAAGTTTTCACTATCTTGTAATTCTTTATCTTCATCTGACAAATTACTATCATAATCATCATTTTTATAATAATCTGTTCAATAAAAATCCAAAATAAAACTATCAAATTTTTCAAATCATTTTTTAGCTAAATTTAAATAATTTTCTATTTCTACATCATTTCAATAAAATTCTTGATTATCATTTTCTGTATTTACCGCAATTTTTTGTTCTAATTTTTCAAGAAATTTTGTCAAAAAATTATCGTTAAATGCTTGTAACAATTGATAATTTTTGTCAAATTCTCTTGCAAATTTTAACATTTCTTTAGCATTATAATTGTTTGATCCATCTTCTTTATTAATAAATGTTACTTCTGGTTTACTTACGCCTTCTTTATCAGTTAATCATCAAAATTCTTGTGAAAAATTTGAAATTTTGGTTTTTAATGTGTTTAAATTATTAAAAATTTCTTTAAATTTACTGTTTGTTTTTGTGAAATTTGGAATAGTATTTAATTTTTCTTGAATTTGTTCAAGCAATTCATTATTTTTGGTTAATTCATTTTTTGAATTAATTGTAATTTCAAATAATTTAGAATAAATAGTATTTATTGAATCGATTAAATTGTTATCAAATCTGATAAAAGGATGTTTATTATTTAAATCAACAAACTGATAATTACTTCCTCCAATTACGTATCTAAATAAATACTTAGCTAATGATCCGCTTAAATTATTTACAGTTTCATCATCAATGTCATTTTCAAAATTGTCATAATTTATTGCGGGAATTGGAACATTTAAAATTGTTTGAATCAAATCACGCATTTGACTTTTATTTAAATTATGAATAGAATTTCTATAAGAATCTTTTCCATAACCAAGAAGATTTTGAATAGTGTAAAGTAAAATTTTTTCTCTAAAATTAGCCGCAAAAATGGCTTTATAAATTTTTCTTTCTACACTTCTTAATTCATCTAAATTATTTTCTGAAACATCATTATTAATTTTTTCTATTAATTTATTTAAATAATTTAACAAATCATCTCTTTCAACAGATTTTAAAAATTTAAAAGGAGTTTTTAGTACAGAACCTCCAATATTGCTATTTCAATAATTAGAAAATACACTATATTTTTCGTTTTGAATTTCGGAAAAAGTAGAATTTTTATAATTTTTGGCTTCTTGAATTGCTGAGTCAAGAAGTATAGAATTTTCCTCATAAAATTCAAAATTTGATTTGTATTCTTTTAAATAATCTTCAACTATTTGATCTTGATTTTTTTCAGAATATTTAACTAGATCTTTTTTAACTAACTCAATCAATAGTTTTAAATATAAAGCAGATACATCTTTGAAAGAATAATTTTCTGCATCTATAAAATCTGGTTTAGAATAGGATTTATCAACAAGTCATTTTAATTCTTCAAAAACAGGATTATTTTCTTCATCAGGGGATAAAAGAGATTCATTATTAGATAAAATATATTCTAAAAGAGATAAAATGGCATCTTTCCCATCATTAAAAGTACTAGAACGTAGTATTTGATAAAAAACATTGCCACCAGTAAAATTTTCATACGCAGTGTTATTATAATAAGAATTCGATGCAGAACCACTAAGTAATCAAGAATTATTTGGTGTTAATCCTATTAATTCATTTATTTTAACAATGTCTTCTCTTATTTTTCCATCTAAATAAAAATCAGATTTTCTTGTTGGTAAATCTAAGAAATCAATAATCCTAAAGTTATATATATTTGAAAGTCTTTCATTCTTAGGTTTTGATAATTCACCAAATATTTTTTTTAATCAAATAATTTTATAGTTTGAAATTCAAGGATCAAGAAATTTTCATTTTAGATCTAAATTATTTAAATAGTTATCATTATAATTTCGTATCTCCCTTAAATTTCTAAACATTTTTTTCATTGATTTAATTCAGATTGTTCATTGCTCATCTTTTATGAAAAAAGGTATGTTATGTTCTTCTAAAATAGAATTTAAGTTTTTATGCAAATCTAAAAAATCATCAATTATTTCAAATAATTTTTCAAAATTTTGTGCAACATTTAAACTTTCATCGAAGGTTAAAGTTTCAATTTCTTCAATTTTATTTCTAAAAATTTCTAAATCATCTGGTAAGTATACATAATATGAATGATTTCCACCTGATGCATTAGTTCCAATTACTGGAAAATTTTTGGATACATTTGCATTTGTAAATGGAATTTTATTTACATTTTGGCCCAAATCAGAAGAATCGCTTAGTAAATTAAAAATTATATTTTTATAAGAAATAAAACTATCTTTTGTTTCTGATGAAAAATCATTAGTGATAGTTTCATTATCACTAGTTAAAATCACATGCCCAAATGTAAATGGTGGTTTTTGATTATTGTTTAATGCTTCGTTCTTTTTAACGTTTAAATTACTTTTAGTTAATTGCCCAATTGTTAAAACACTTATTGGTAAAAGTCCTAAAAGAGGTAAAAATTTTAAAATTTTTTTATTTTTTTTCTGGTTTTTGTTCATAATGCCTTTCAAATTTATAACTTCTAAAATTAAAATTAAAAATGTTACTATAATTTTGTTTTGTTTTAAATTTTAGTACTTTACTAAAAAAAAAAAAAAAAAACGATATAATTTTTCTAAAAATATGCTATTAATTATTAATTCTAATCTGTTTAATAATTTTTTTATTAAAATACATTAGAATATTATTTTTTTTAGAATTCTTTTTGTTAATTTATATAAAAAATTATTATTAATGAAATTAAAAAAACACAAAATCATCCTAAAATGAAATTTGTGTTTCCTCGATTGCAAGTTCCATTGCAACGGTTTGTCGCTATTCGCGAATTAAAAAACATTCCTTAATTTAAGTAAAATTAATGCGGGGAATGTTTTTTTTGTATTAAAAATGTCCCCCAAACAACACTAAAACATCACTTTGGAGGACTGAATTAATAATATCAAATTAACTTTTAAAAATAGATTAAGCATTGAAATGTTGCTTAAAAAATTTGATTATTCCTTAAGCAAAATTGCTTTAATTATAGGTATAAATAAATCTTCTTTATCTAGAGAAATAAAATTAAATTCTGGTTTTTGAGGTTATTTTGCAGATGAAGCTGAAGAAAAAAGTCATCTCCGTAAAAAGTGATCTAGTTATTTTAAAATGATAAATAAATTTAATAATTATCAAGAATTTAATAAACAATTTAAAAAGTTATTTGATAAAAAAACATGGGGTGTGGAAATAACGCACCAGCAAATTTTAAATAATTTTCAAAATATTAAAATTCCATCTCTAAGAACTGTTTTTAATTGAATAAATTCCGGTTTTTGAATCATAAAATCTTCTGATAGATTAAGAAAAAAATATAAAAAAGGTGGAAAAAGAAACAATGGACCAATTGACAGATTGGTTGGTAAAAGATGAGTAAGGCCTTTTTGAACAAGACCAAATAATATTAATAACAGATCTGAATTTGGACATTGAGAAATTGACTTAATTATAGGTAAAAAAGCAACAAACTCAGAACATTTATTAACTTTCGTAGAACGTAAAACCAGATTTGGAATCATAAAAAAAGTTCCTTCAAAAAACTCATGAATTATTAATTTAATCTTATGAGATTTAATAAAAAAATATCGATTAAATGTCAAATCAATAACTACTGATAACGGTTTTGAATTCAATAAATTGTTTTATATTGGATATCGATTAAAAATATATATTTATCAAGCTGATCCATATGCTTCTTTTGAAAAAGGAACAATTGAAAATTTTAATGGTTTGGTAAGAAGATATTTTAAAAAACAAACAAGTTTTAGTGAATATTCGGACCAAGAAATCTTAGAAGTTCAAAATAAAATTAATAGAATGCCACGTAAAATATTTGGATGATTTTCTGCTGATGAAAATTTCTTTATGTTCAATAATATTGATGATAAATGAAATCCAATTTCTCTAGATGAACCTCTTTACAAAAAGAATAATTTAAAAAGACTAAGTAACACAAAAAGAAACTTATTTTTTAAAAAGAAAAAGTATTAAATAAAAAAACAAAAGCACTTTTATTACTTCAGACATTTTTTGTCTTTAATAATAAGCTTTTGTTTTATTTTAGCGTTGCAATAGAACTTGCATTTTGGGAAACACAAAATCATCCTAAAATGAAATTTGTGTTTTTTTAATTATTTTTTTTAGGTATCAATTAGAAATTAATGTTTAGTTTTTTTACTTTTCTTTTTAGCAATTCCGGCCGCAATTCCAAAAGTTAATACACCACCAATAAATAAAATAATTGGAATTCAGAACAATGATTTATCTTTTAAATTAAGAGCAGTTACTATAACTTTTGCTAAAGAATTGTTTGCAAGGTCTAAGTCTTTACTGCTTAATTTATTTTTGCCATCTTGATCAAAATTATTAAAGTACTCTTTATCTTTAATTTTATTATCTAGTTTACTCAAATTATTAGCTGAAAGTTTTTCTTGCATAATTAATTTTTGCATTGCTTGATCATATTTATTACTATCTTTTTCTAATAATGCATTAACTAAATCAACATAAGTTTGCGATTTATCAGTTAAATTACTTAACTTGATAATTTCGGGAGCTAAAACTTCATCTAATGGGTTTTGAATTTTACTAATTAGTTCTTTTGCACTATTGATTTGGTCAATTAATTGTTGTTTAATTATTTGACCTTCTTGACTTAATGCATCTGAATTTTTAAAGACTTCAAACGCATTTTCAAGTGCATGGAATTGGTTGTCGAGTTTAATTCCTTCTTTGAGTGCATTGTTAAGATTATCAATTGCTTTGTTAGCACTTTCGTGATCTTTATTTACTAGTGGATTATTTGGAGTATTAGCAAAATTATTGATGTTAGCAATAGTTTCTGAATGTAAAGTTGTGTTAACTTCTAAACGATTGACTTTTATCATTGAATCATCCAGTTTTTTAGCTAAATTTTTAACTTCATTTACATTTGGACTATTTAAATCAGTATTTTTATCTAAATTTGCACCTTTAATTGCATCTTTAACCGCTTGTTTTTGTTCAGCATTTAAATGTGGATAGTTGCTATCAACTTGGGCAACTTCATTTGCTTTAGTTTTATCAATCTTTTGTGCATCATTAAAGGTATCTTGAATATTAATTGCTGGATTATCAATTTCATCTTTAGCTTGTGCTTTTTCAGCATCAGTTAAGTATTCTAATTTATCAATTGCAGACTTATAAAGAACTTTAAGCGCATTGTCAATAGCAGTTACAAATTTGTCGACATTAGTTTTATTTCAGTTAGCTGTTGTTGGATTTGTAAAGTTTTCTTCAATGTCAGCAACATTTTCTTCACTAGGAACTTGATTGTCAATTAATTCTTTAGCACCATTAATTAGTTTGTCATAAAGTTCTTTTGATTCATTTGTTGCAGTAAGATAAGCATCACTTGTGTGAATTGCATTTTTTGCACTTTCTCTTAATTCTAGTTGTGCCATTGAATCGTCTAATGCTTGTGCATTTTCCTTAACTTCACTAACTTGTGCATGTTCTGGAGTAATTTCAGCATTTAAATTAGCAGTTTTAATTTCTTCTTGAACGCTTGTTTGTTGTGAATCATTTAGATGAGGATAAAGTTTTGCAACATTGTTAATTAAGTCTTCTTTAGCATCATTAATTTCTTTAGCCTTATTAACTATTTCTTGAACTTTATCTAAAGTATCAATGCCATCTTTGTCTAATTGATCTACAAAATAGTCTTTTTCGTCTTGTGAAAGATTATCATTATGCATAATTGCATCTTTGTAAGCTTCCTTAAGTACATGAATAATCGCATCATTTAATGTTTTGACATTATTTTTATCTCAATTAGCATCATTCTCGTTGATGTTTGTATCTTCTAATTGTTGATTAGTAGGATTTTGATCATTAATCAAACTTTCTGCAGCGTCAGTTAAATTATTGTATTTTGCTTTAGATTCATCAGTAGCAGTTACATAAATATTTGACTCTTTTATAGCTTCTTTAGCAGCATTTAATTTCTCTAAAATTGCCATTTCATCATCTAAAGTTTGAGCTTTAGATTTTTCATCTTCTACACTAGGTGAATTAGGATTAAGTGTTGCATCTTTATTAGCATTTTTAATTGCTTTTTTAACTGCTTCCTGTTGTGAAGTATTTAAATGTGGATAGTTAACTGAAACATTTTGAATTTCTTGTTCTTTCTCATTGTTTGTTAATAAAACATCACTAAAAATTTCTGAAAGAGGTTTAGTTTGTTCTGAATCATTAATTTGATTTTTGGCAGTCACTTTTTCTTCATCAGAAAGATAAGGAAGTTCATCAATTGCTGAAAGGTAAATTTCTTTTAATGAATTTTCAATTGCTACATTCAATTTATCCACAGATGTTTTTGCTCAATTTGCAGTTTCTGGATTTACAAAATTATCTTCAATTAGGGCAACATTTTCATCACTTGGTTTTTGATTGGCAAGTAATTCCTTAGCTGCGGCAATTAATTTTTCATATTTAGCTTTAGATTCTTGAGTAGCATTTAGATAAGCTGGTAAGGTTTTAATAGTTTCTTTAGCTGCTTCTAAGTTTGCTAATTTTTCCATTGAATTATCAAGTGCTTGAGCATCATTTTGAACACTTTCCACTGTTGGATGATTGTTATCATTACTTAATTGTGAATCTTTATTAGCACCTTTAATTGCTTCTTTAATTGCATTTTGTTGTGAAGCATTAAGATGAGGATAAGTTCTTTCAACCGCATCAATTAACGCTTTTTTCTCAGTGTTTAAATTAGTTGTATCATTGATAATATTTTGAACTTTTTCTAAGGTATTATTTGTAGATTTATCCAATTCTGCTTTAGCAGCTGTTTTTTCATCATCACTTAAATTATCAAGATTATCAATAGCTGATTTATACACTTCTTTAAGTGCATTAATAATTGCTTCATTAAGCTTATCTACAGATGTTTTTGATCAATTTGGAGTGGTTTCTTCAACTTCTACATTTTCCAAATTAGTTTCTGTTGGATTAGCATTGTTTGCTAATTCCTTAGCAGCTTCAATCAATTTATTATAAAGTTCTTTTGATGCATCGCTTGCTTTTGTATAAATGTTTGAAGCAAGAATATCAGGTTGTGCATCTTTAAGTTCTCTTAAAGTTGCCATTGAATCATCTAAGCTTTGAGCATTATCAAGAACACTTTGAGTTATTGGTGTGTTCTTGCCTTCAATTATCTCTAAGTTAGATTCCTTAATTGCTTGACGTATTGCATCTTGTTGCGCAGTATTTAAATGAGGATAAGTATTAATTACCTCATCATAGTGATTTTTCTTAGTTGTATTTGTGTCAGTTGCTTTATTTGTAATTGTTTCTAGGGAATCTTGATCATCTTGATTAAAATCTAAGTTATCGCTTGAAACTGTATCTTTGTTTTTAAGTTCACTGGTAAATTTTTCTTTTTCATCATTACTTAAATATTCCAAAGCTTTAATTTTATTAATTTCAGCTTCTTTAGCATCATTAATATTTTGCCCCTTGTCTTTAAGTTTTTGAATTTCTGCTTGATTTGGAGCATTATCTATCGCTTCTTTTAGAGCACTTTTTTCATTGTCTGAAAGATAAGGAAGTCTATCTATTTCATTTTTAGCAGCTTCTTTTTGTTCATATAAAGTGTTCATCTGATCAAGAATCTCATTAATAACTCTATTTAATTCATCAACTGCTGCTTTATTATAATTAGAATCTTCTGGTTTAGCAGCATTGTCAATATTTCAGTTAGTTAAACTACCTAAATCAGGAACTTGCGCATTTTGACCATCAGCATTATTTACAGCGGGAATTAAATCTTTTGCAGCTTGAATGGCAGCATCATAAAGAGCTTTTAATGCTGCAGGTGCTTTTGTATATTTATCATGCTCTTTAACTTCAATTTCTTGTGCAATTTTATTATTTAATTGCCCCATAGCTTCATTTAAAGCATTTGCGTCATTTTCAACTTCGCTTGTGGTTGGTAATTCTGGATTAGAAATATCTATAAGTGTGTTCGAATTTTTAATATTTTCTTTAACTTGATCTCTTTGTGCCTTGTTCAAGTTTGGATAAAGAGTGTCAACTTGATTAATTTTTGTACCTTTAGCTTCATCAGTTTCATCAGCTTTATTATTAATAGTACTAATTGCATCAACTGCTTTTTGATAAGCAGCTGTATTATTTTCTTCAGCTTCACTATCAAAAGTATCTTTAATCGCATTTAAATCAGCAATTAATTTAGCTTTTTCTTCACTTGAAAGATTTTCCTTATCATTAATTTCATTAGTAAGCGCGTTAATTTTATTTACTAAATCTTGTTCGTTAGTCAAGAAGCCATTTTCAGTGTGAGTATTATTAACGGTTACATGATATTCTTCTGCTGTTGGTGTTGCAAAATTATCGTTTGCAAAAGTGTTCAAATCATTTTGTGCAGTTTGATCTAAATCGTCATTAGTAATTTTGAATAATTCTTCATTAGTTTTAGCAGTGGCTAATTTATAATTTGTTGTCACCGTACCAGTAGCATTATTACCACTTAGTTCTGGACTTTCCAAAGTCACTTTATTTTCTCTTGCATAAGTAGAGTCAAAAGTAAAATCATTTGCTACAACCGCTGTTGCAAAAGTTGAATTTTTTGCTTTTTCAGCATTTGTATAAGTGTAACTTGCATCTGCATTTTCTTTAAGATCATTTAATCTTTCTGCTTCTGTTTTAAAGCCATTAACAACTTTAAAGAAAACTTTAGAAGTTGGTTTTTGATTATCAACACTTAAATGTTCTGGATTGTTATCAACTAATCGATAGGCAACTAAAGTTCTACCATTAATTTCATCATAACCAACTACTCCAATAATTTGAGCTTCAATATTTTCATCATCATTATTGTTTATTGTAATAGAATAATTATCTTTGTTTTTAACATCATCACTATTTGGTAATTTTGAATTACTATCTGTTGGTGGAGTAACTGCAACATTATCTTTGTCTAAATTATTTAAGTTGTCAATTGCGTCTTGATAAGCTGTTTTAAAGCCATCTAGAACAATTGTTCTCTTCTTAGTAGATTTAATAGTAGTTAAATTTTCTCTTGTTGAGTTTATAGGAAGAGTAATTGTAACTGTTCCTGCTCTATTGTCTGGTGTTAAAGTAGCATCATCACTAAGAAGTTTGTATCAATTATTTTCATTTTCATCTTTAGAGAAAGTTAAATCGACAACTGTAACATCTTGAGCAAGTTTTTGTGATTTAGGCACTGTTGAATTTGAATAAGTAATTTCTCCAACATTTTGATCAACTAATTTATCAAGTCTTTGACTTTCAGTTAAAAAGTCTTCAACAGTACGTGAAATACCAGCATCATCACTTTGATCACGAGTATTTAATACAGATACATTTTCAAATCCTGCTTCATTAGAAGCAAGTTCAGCAATCTTAATAATTACACTACCATTTACATCATCCAAATCAGTAATAGTTATATTTTTAGCAATTGCATTAATTGGCGAATTAAAGGTAAATGTAGAATTTTCCGAATTCAATGTTCCATTTTCTTCTCTTACTGTTAAAGTAATATCATTAAGAACTAAGTTACTTAAAATTGGAGTATTAGTTTTTCTTTCAATAGCAACTTGAATTTCTTCAAAAATTCTTGCTAATCTTTGTCTTTCTTGTTCTTCAGTTTTAAAACCATTCATTCTATGAGTTTTGGTTTTTGTTGATCTTGCACTTTCAAGTCCTTCACGAGTTGAAGAAAGAGTGTAAGTAGCTTCTAAAGTTCCTGTTTTATTATTTCAGCTTAATTGAACATTTTCAACTCTTGCAAATGAACTATCATAGTATGGTTGAAGTAAGTTTTTAATTTCTTCAGGTGTATAAGTTGAAGCAGCCCTTAAAGTTTTATCATTAGGAGCAAGAAAGTCAATTCTTACTGGTAAAGGTATCCTGTGTTCTTCTCCAACTAAAATACGATTTAAACGATTAACTTCAGTTGCAAAACCAGTTACTGTAGCACTATTTGAAGTTGTCACATTTTCAAATCCAGGGCGTGTTGAAGTAAGAGTTAGAGTAATATCAACTTTTCCAGTAAGGTCTTTTTTATTACTAAAATCAATAGCCGATACTTCAACTTTATTTTCAATATCAGTCGCAAGTCCTCTTTGCTTTTCATCATTTAATAAATAAGTTACATTACTATTTTCAAATGTTGTATTTGTAGGTCAATTATCTTTGTCGGTGTAATCGATTGTATCTAAAGCTGTACTTAAAATTTCTTCAAGTCTTGATTGTTCTTGTTCTAGAGTTATAAAACCACTAAATGTTTTAGTATAAGTTTGCTCTGTGACAACATCTTGCAAATTATCTGCTTCTCTAGCAGAATTAATTTTATATATAACTGTAGCTTCACCAGCTTGATTATTTACTGAAACACTTTGAATATCTTCAACTCTAATACGTGCTTGATCTCTAGTAAGAACTGAAGTTAGTAAATCAGCAATTTCTCTCTTAGTAAGTTCTGATGCCGCTTTTTTTGAAACTTTAGGATCTTGAACATTTGCTAATTCTGTTGCTTTAGCAGTTGCTAATTCACTAAGTCTTGTTTTTTCAATTTTAAAACCGCTTATTGCTTTTGTTTTTAGCTCAGTGGTAACATTTCGTAAATTAGGTTTAGTTGAAACTAACTTAAATTCAACATTTGCTGTTCCATTTCTATCTTCATTATCATTAAAGTAAATTTCAGTTACTTCGGCATTAATTGGTGCAGCAAAAGTAAATGAATTTCTTCTTGAATTATATGTTCCTACTACATCATTTATAGTAACAACAAGATTTTCTTCACTTAATTGTGTACTATTGAAATCTGCCAAAATATCTGAAGCGCCAGTGTAAGAAAAAGTAATGTGATTTGTTGCTAAATCATCTAGTCTTCTTTTTTCACCGTCAGCATCTAAGAATGAATCAAGCGTTAAAGTACGTGAATTAGAAGATTTTACTTCAGTTAAATCATTTCTAGTTGAAGTAAGTTTATAAGTTACTTCAAGAACTCCTGTTCTATTATTTGGATTAAGAGTAATGTCACTTTCAACAATTTGAGCATTTGCAGGAGTATTATATAAATTGTTAAGTAGTGTTGCAATTTCTGCTTTAGTTACTTCAGAAGGTGAGCGATTTTCTTTATTTGTTACATTAACATTTTCGTTAGTTGCATGATTTAATATTTCAGTATTTAAACGCTCAACCTCAGTTTTAAAACCACTTAATTCTTTTGTTGTAGTAGTAGCTGATTTGGCGTTTTTTGCGGTTGCTAAAGTAGTTTGTAATTTAAAAGTTACATTTGTTGATCCATTTGCATCATTTGCATTTGTTAAAGGTGCAAAAGTAACATCTGCCAATTTCATATCAAGTGTAGGAAAGATGACTTCACCATCTTGCAATTGTGAAGTGTGTAAGGTGCCTTCTGCATCTCTAATTGTTACTGTTAAGTTGTTTGCTTCTAAAGTTTGTGATGTTGGATAGTTTAGAAGAAAATCTTTAGGATTATAATTAACACTTTCTACTCGATTAATTAAATCATCTAATTTTGTTTGTTCTGAAATAAAACCAGGAATTCTTACTATAAGATTTTCATTTGCTTTAACATCGGTTAAATTATCTCTTGTTGATTTAATAGTAATTATAATTCCCAAAATTCCTTTTGAATCATCCGGTATAAGTTGACCAATTGAACTATTTCTAATCAAAGCGTCTGATTCTGTTAATTCATTTGAAAAAATTGTTTTTAATTTTTCTTCAACTTCTTCCCTGGTTATCGCTGAAGCTCTTTTGTTTGTCTTTTCCTCTTCGGTAAAGATAGCTTCAACTTCTGATTTTTTCGCTTTTTGTATTTCAATCAATCTAACTGTTTCTGCTTTAAAACCACTTATTGTTACTTTAGGACTTGAATTTTCATTAATTAAGTCAGCCATACCTGTTTTTAAACTACTTAAACCAATAAATAAAGGCAATTGACCAACATAAGTACCATTGTTATCAATATTATCATTGGCATTATTAAAGTTTTCAGTATAGTAATCTCTTACAAAAACTCCTAATTGAGGAAATTCTAATCTATTATTTTGATATGTTGAAGTATAAGTTTGATCACCATCTTGAATAGTAAAAGTTAATTTACTAATTTGATCTTGAGTTAAAGTAACTTTATGTTTATCACTATTATCATTTGCAACAATATTTGAAAATTCTTTGGCGGCTAATACATTAGTTTTATTTTGGTAATCTGCACTTGTAACTTTGCTTACTAAATCACTTATTCTTTGATTTTCAGCATTTGTTGAATAAAAACCAGGAATAACTATTTCACCACTATCATCACTTGATTGAACATGAGTAAGATCATTTCTTGTTGAATTAAGTTTATACTTAATTGTTAAAGTACCGTCTGCATTATTTGGATCAAATGTAGTAATTAAATCATCACTAGTTTTTGCATAATCACTAGGAAATAAAGCATTTAATTTGTTAATTAAAGTAGCTTTGTTAACTGTTGAAGGAAGTGCATTTTTTTCTTCCGAAGTAAATAGTGAATTAATTATTTGTTCTCTTTTAGAAGCAAATAATGCATTTAATCTACCTTGTTCAGTTCTAAAACCTGTAGCTTCTCTAGTGGTTTCTTCCGATTCAATTTTTTCAAAATCTTCCTTTGTAGATTTTAATTTTACTTTTAAATTAACTATTCCAGTTTCATCATTTTCGTTTGTTATATTATTTGCTATTTCCAATAAAGAAACTTTCAATTTTAAATCTTTAAATATGAATTCACCATTTTCATAAACAGCTGTGTGTTTAACTTTTTCAGTTGTTTCTTGATCATCTCTTTCATTTGGTGTTGCATAAACAAAAATATCTAAGTTTTGTTTTGTTTGCTCATTAATTTCGAAAGTTGAAGGAAAATTTAAAAGACGATTTTTATCCTTATATTCAATTTGTAATTCGTTGGTTAAAGTGTTAACTTTAGTAGTTTCACTTGTTGGTGTTGTGAAAGTAATTCTACGAATTAAATGACCACTAGGTGCTATTTGTGTAGTTAATCCTTCTCTTGTTGAAATTAATCTATATTTATATGAAAATCATCCCTCATTATCGCTATAATATCCTTTATCATGTCATTTAGAAGTTGGTTCACGATATGAAAATTGAACTTTGCCATTTTCAATTATGGTTTGTGATAAACCTGGTGTATCAGCAGTAATTATGTCAACTTGGAATTCAGGATGTTGACTAAGAAGATTACGCATTCTTCGTATTAATTCATCTATAAAATTGGGTTGATGAAAAAAAGTTGATGGATGACGATCCAATTCATCACGAGAAAAAAGACCAGGTTCTTCATCAAATAAATGAGCAACATCTTTAGATAATAGACTAATTCTACTTCTTTCATCAATAAAGCCATTTATGGTTATTTGATTAGAAAGTGTTTCAGTTAAACTACTATCTTCTGCTTCGTTAAGAGATCCTAATGAAACTTGTAAATTTAACGATTTTTCATTTCGTATTTGGGATGATGAACCTCTTGGCCCTGTTTCTCTATCTGCTTCAATAGTAAAATTACTAAAGTAGTAGTTTTTTACATAAACACCAAGTTCTTTAAAAACATTTTTTCCATTTTCTCAAACTGAATGATATGTATTTTGACCATCTGTAATTGTAAAAGTAAATTTAGATTTTTGTTCATCTGTTAATTCTTTGGCAGTTGGAGTAGAACTTGGTTCTAAAGCATTACTAAATCATAGTGCTGGTGGATATGAATTTTTAATTTCAGTATCATAATCAGCACTAATTGCATTTGCTCATTGATTAATTTTATCTTGTGTTACAGGTGTATTAGTTGCACTACCACTAGTTGCTTCATTTTTTAAAAATTTTGGCTTAGTTGAATTTTCACTAGTTTTTGACAAATGAGTAAGCGTTAAAACACTTGCTGGTAGGATTCCTAAAGCAGGTAAAACTTTTAAAACTCTTCTTAATTTTTTCTGTTTTTCTTTCATAATATGTCCATTCTATATTCAATTTATTTCTAAATTAAAATATATAAAGTTTGTTATTTTACTTTAATCTTACTTTTACTAAATAATTAGTATTTTCTATAAGTTTTAAAATAGTAATTATATATAGAAATTATATATATATATATATATATATTGAAAGCTTTTTTTACTTTTGAAAGTTCTCATTAAAAAACTTTGAAAAGTAAAAAAATAAAAATCAGAATCTGACTTTTATTTTCATTAAATTTTAATTAGTTTTAATCAATTTGTGTAGTAATTAAATCAAGAAAACTTTCAGCTTTAAGTGAAGCGCCGCCAACTAAAAATCCATCAATGTTAGGTTGTGAACCCAATTCATGAATATTACTTTTATTAACACTACCACCATAGAGAACTTTGCATTGATTGTTAGTATATTGTCGAATAATTTGACAAATTTCATTTGCTTCTTTTGGTGTTGCTGCTTTATTTCCAATTGCTCAAATTGGTTCATAAGAAATGATTATTTTTGAATAATCTAAATCTTTTAAGGATGTCTTTAATTGTTCTTCAATAACTTCTTTGGTGCGGTTTTCATTATATTCTTCTAAACTTTCACCAACGCAAATTACTGGCGTCATATTTTGTTCTAAAACTTTTTTTGCTTTAGAATTTACAATTATTTCATTTTCACGATGAAATCTTCTTCTTTCAGAGTGACCAATAATCACATACTTAGTTTTTAAAGCAGCAAGCATAAAAGCTGGTGAATCCCCCGTGAAAGGTCCTTGATCAAATTCAGAAACGTCCTGTGATGCAATTTCTAAATTATAAAATTCTTTTCTTTTTTGCATGTTTTTATAGAGCATAATCATCAAGGCAGAAAGATTAGTTAAAGGTGCCGCAATTGAATAAAGATTATGTTCTAAAACATTTATTTTTTCTGGATCATTTTTGACCATTTTGTGCATTAATTGGCCTAATTCGTCAACAAATGCCATTGTTTCTTGAAAAGTTTTATTCGCTTTTCAATTAGCCATTATAAAAAGTTGTTTCATTATTTTTCTCCTAGTGAATTTAACAATTGGTTAAATTCTTCTTCATTGATTATTTTTACTTCTAACTCTTGAGCTTTTGTTAGTTTTGAACCAGCATCTTCACCAGCAATCAAATAATTTGTTTTTTTATTGACGGATGAGAGAATTTTGCCGCCATGTTTTTCAATTAAGTCAACATAATAGTTTCTTGAATTTGTTAATTTACCAGTGATAACAAAATTTAAATTATTTAAAAGTGAACTAATTTGAATTTTTTTTGCAATTTCATAAGTCATTAATTTGTCTAATTTATAGAGTAGTTGGTGATTTGTTGTATCTTGTAAATATTCAGAAACTGATTCTAAAATTTTAGGTCCAATATTAGGAATATTTTGCATTTTAGTTAGTAAAGGATCCACTAACATTTCTCCAAAATTATTATATTCTTGTGAAAATAATTTCGCTGCTCTTTCGCCTAAGTGTTTGATGCCAATAGCAAAAAGCACTTTATAAAAAGGAGTTATTTTAGATTTATTAATATTAGTAATTAAATTGCTTACTTTTAATTCTGCATAACGTGGTAAGTTTTTCATAATTTCGACATGTTTTTCTAATTCAAAAATGTCTCCAATAGTTTTTAAAAGATTAATTTCATATAAATCTTTAATAGTGTTTAATCCTAAACCAACTATATTTAAAGACTTACGAGAAGCAAAATGATAAAGAGAATTAATCACTATTTCTTTACAAAGTTTATTAGTGCAAAACTGATCAACATTGTCTTCATATTCAACTAAGATTGAATTACATGAAGGACAAGTTAAAACTTTTTCATAGTTAGTATGATTTTTTAAATTAACTGTTGAAATAATTTTGGGAATAATTTCACCCGCTTTAATAATATTAACTTCATCACCTATATCAATATTTAAGCTTTTGATGAAATTGTAATTATGTAATGTGGCATTTCTTACTGTTGTTTGATTTAGTTCAACAGGTTCTAAAGCCGCCACATAGGTAATTTTTCCTGTTCTTCCCACTGTAGGACTAATTGCCAAAATTTTGCTTTGTGCTTGTTCAACTTCATACTTAAAAGCTATTGAGTGTTTTGGAAATTTTGCAGTTTTACCTAATTTTGATCAATAAGTTAAATTATTTAACTTAATAACTAAGCCGTCAGCATCATATGGCAATTTGTTTTTAATTTCAGCAAAATTTTCAATTTCATCTTCTAATTCTTCAACATCAACAACTTTACTTAATTCATTAGTTGGAAAATTAAGTTTTTTTAAATAATTAATAACTCCGTATTGAGTAGTTAAATTGTAATTTTCAGGTTCTACTATTTCATATAAGTATGCACTTAATTCTCTATCTTTAACAATTTGCGCATTTAATTGTCTTAAAGTTCCGCTTGCTGCATTTCTTGGATTGGCAAATTCTTTTTCACCTTTATTTTTTAAATCTGTATTAATTGCTTCAAATTTTTCTTTAGCTAAAAAAACTTCTCCTCGAATTTCAATTTTATCAACTAAATCAATAACTTTTGGAATTGAAATAATTGTTTTAACATTTTCAGTAATATCTTCGCCCACACTACCATCACCACGTGTCAAAGCTTGAACTAAATATCCATTTTGGTAATGTAATGCAACTGATAAACCATCAATTTTTGGTTCTAAACTAAATTGAATTTGTTCTAAAGGCACTATTTTTTCTAAATTTGAAATAAATTTTAGTATTTCATCATAAGAATAGGCTTTGTTTAATGAAAGCATTGGATACTTATGTTCGACTTTAGTAAATTTGTTATCAATAAACCCACCGACATTTTGTGTTGGGGAAAGCGGCGAAATAAATTCTGGATAGGTATTTTCTAACTGCTCTAATTCTAAAAGTGTTTGATCATAAATTAAGTCTGAAACACTGGGATTATTGTCAAGAAAATATTCCTTGTTTCACTGATTGATTTGTTCTACAAGGCGATTGATTTTTTCTTTGATCGAGAAATTTTGTGAATTGTTTTGCTTCATTTTCTCTCCTATCAAGATTAATTATGTTCTTATTTTAAATTAAGAATAAAAAAAGAATGCAAGAAATTAAAAAAATACCCGAAGACATCGTCTTCGGGATTATTATTATTTAGTTAATTGCCAAGAAGGCAAATAGTATTTATTATTATATTGATATATAAAAATAAAAAATAAAGAAAAGAGTTAAATAATGAATAATAAAAATTAATTAAATGAATTAGAAATATCTAATCAATTTTCGAAAATAAAATATAAACAAAATAATAACTTTTATAAAAAATAAAGAATAAAAGATTTGACAAGTCTTTTAACTTGGCAATTTTTTCAAATTGCATAATTATTTTAATATTAAAATAGAAATGCAAAAGAAAATTTTTATATTTTCTAAATCTTTTTTTATTTTTAATTAAAAGTATGAAAATTTTCACTATTTTTTTAAAAAAAATTAAAATTTTCTTTTTTTTAGTTCGATATTTTATTTTTTTGTATTTCTGTATAATTTAAACGCTATAAGAAATATTGAAATAAAATTATGTTTTAGAAAGTTTAAATATGAAAAAAATAAAAACCTTTTTTCTAACTTTGTCTGCTCCCTTAACACTAAGTGTTTTAGCAGCAAGTTGTACACAATCCAGTGATGATACAAGCAATAAAAATAAAAATGTTCTTTTGATTAATAAATTAAAAGAGTACCAAACTAAATTAGAAAATTTAAAAATTAATTATTCATATGATTCAGTTGAAAATAAAGTAATTTTTGAGCAATATGACAATTCTAACAATTCAAATGTATTAACTTTGTTAAAAAATATTCTTTTGTCTGTTTTAGATAGTGAAAAAATTTATGGACAAAAAATTCTAGGTAGTGGAATTGATTCAACAAAGGACTTTGATTTACTTCAAAAGTATGAAGAACTTTTAACTGATTCAAGATCACAAACATTAAACCAAAATGAATTTTTTAAAGCCGATGGAACTTTTCATAATTATTTGAAAAGTATTAATTCCTTTGTTCTTGATCTTCTTTCTCAATTGGCTAATGATTCACTTCAATTTAAAAATTTTACCGAATCATCTAACACTAGTTTTGGAAGCAGAATGTTAGGAATCTTAAGAGATATAGAAAAATCAGGCAAAGTAGTCGAAAATTTTAAATGACAAGCAAATATTAAAAGCGATTATGCTAAAGTTGCAAATTTAATGGCCAATTTAGCTAATTCACAATGAAATGAAGAGACAGACTCAAATTTTGTTGTTTATGATCTTCATGATGAAGATGATGATCATCAAGAAAATAACAATCATGCACACTCACATGCCTTAGGCAATATGTCTTTTGAAATGGCTAAAATAATTAGAACTTTAAATAAAGATGAATACAATAATTTGTATAAAGAAAACAAAAATTCTCTTTTACAAGCTATTAATGATGCTATTACAAAAGAAAGTGATCAAGGTCAACAAAAAGAACTTAGAGAGTTCAAAAATAAAATTAATTTAGTATTTTCAAAATATGAAACTTTAATTGCTTTTAATTACAATTTATTGAATACTTTTGCTCAATCATTACGTAAAGAAATTGAATCAGTAAAAACTATCTTAACAGATGTAGCTAATTTAGTTCCTTTATCTAACGAAATTATTGCAACTTTATTTCCAAATCCTAGACTTGCAAATAATTCAGAAGCATAAGATTTCCTTTGTGAAATCTTTTTTTATTAACGAAAGCAAAATAAAACATTTAAATAATGGAGTAAAATCAAAATATGCAAACAACTAATGTATATAAATTGCAAAGAAAAATGATCGAGAAAAATAAACTTTTATCTTTTAAAGAAAGAATTTCACTTTTAATTAAATTAAAAAGTCTAATAGAAAATAATATAGAAAATATCCAAAATGCCCTTAAAATAGACTTAAACAAATCAGCATATGAAAGTTATCTTACAGAAATTGGATTAGTTTTAAAAGAATTAAATTTAGCAATTAATAAACTGAAAAAATGAATGAAACCAAAAAAAGTTAAAAGAAATTTTTTAACTATTACTGCTAAACAAAGAATAATTTATGAACCTTTGGGTCAAGTGTTAATTATTAGCCCTTGAAACTATCCTTTTTATTTATCAATTATTCCTCTTATTGGTGCATTAGCCGCAGGGAATAGAGTAATTATTAAACCATCTGAATTTAGTCAAACAACAAGCAATTTATTAGCTAATTTAATTAATGATAATTTGAATTCAGAGTATATTTTTGTATCTAAAACACCTTTGGAAGAAGTTCTGTGATTATTGGATCAAAAATTTGATTTAATCTTTTTTACTGGTAATTCAAACATTGCAAAAAGTGTTGCAGAAAAAGCAGCAAAAAATCTTACTCCTTTAGTTTTGGAATTAGGCGGAAAAAGTCCAGTAATTTTAGACCAAAACATCAATTTTGAATTAGTTGCTAAAAAAATTGCACAAACTAAATTATTAAGTAACGGCCAAACTTGTATTGGACCTGATTATGTTTTTGTTCATAAAAAAGATGCAAATCTTTTCTTAAATTTAATTAACAACTTTTTACAAAAACAACTTAAACATAGTGATAGAGCAAAAATTATTTCTTTAAAACATTTAGAAAGAATTGAAAAAATAGCACCTAAAGAAATAATTTTTGATAAAACAAATTGCCAAGTAGAAGCTAAAGCATTTCTTGCTTCATTAAATGACTCCATTATGCAAGAAGAGATTTTTGCCCCGCTTTTACCTGTTATTGAATATGAAAATATAGAGGATGTTTTAAATTACATCAATCATAAAGAAAAACCATTAAGTCTTTATTTATTTAGCAAAAATAAAAAAATACAAAAATTGGTTGCTAAAAATACTTCTTCTGGATCTTTTGTTGTTAATGATATTTTAAGTCAACTTACTAATCATCACTTACCTTTTGGTGGAGTTGGAAATTCAGGTTATGGAAGATACCATGGATTCGAAAGTTTCAAAACTTTTAGCAATCCTAAGAGTATTTTTGTTAATAAATTATTTTCAAATCCTCTTTTAGAAGCACCTTTTGAAGATTGAAAATTTAAAATTATTAAAAAATTTTTAAAGTAAAAGCCTATAAAAAAGCTAAAAAATGAAAATTAAATTTATAATTTAATTACAACAATTTATACATTTTTATTTTAAGGAGAAAAATGACACCACATATTAATGCAAAAAAAGAAGATGTTGCCAAGTTAGTAATTATGCCTGGTGACCCATTAAGAGCTAAATACATTGCTGAAACATACTTAGAAGACTATAAATTAGTCAATGAAGTGAGAAACATGTATATGTATACAGGTTACTATAATGGTAAAAAGGTAACTGTTGCTGGTTCTGGTATGGGTTGTCCATCTATTGGAATTTACAGTTATGAATTATTCAAATTTTATGATGTTGACAAAATAATTAGAATTGGAACAACAGGTGCTTATTTAGCTGATGTTAAACTTTACGAAACACTTTTAGCAGATTCTGTTTATGCAGACAACGGTTTTTTTAGAGAAGCAATGTTAGGCAAAAATGAACAAATTGCTTTACCAGATCAATCATTAAATGAGGAAATTAAAAATAAAGCGAAAGAATTAAACATTCCTTTAACTATCGGTAGAATTCATTCAAGTGATATTTTCTATTCAAATATTCCACTTGAAGAAAGAATTAAAAAATCACAAGCTATCGCTGTTGAAATGGAATCTTTTGCATTATTTACCAATGCAGAAGCCTTAGGTAAAAAAGCAGCTTGTTTATTAACGGTTAGTGACAATATAATTACCCATGAAGAAACATCTCCTGAAGAGAGACAAAAAGCTTTCACCAACATGATGAAAATAGCTTTATCATTAGCATAAAAGGAAAAAATGCGTGCAGTTGATTTAATAGAAAAAAAACGTTTTAATCAAAGTTTAACTAAAGAAGAAATTGATTTTTTTATTACTAACTATGTCAAAGGTTTAATTCCAGATTACCAAATGTCAGCCTTTTTGATGGCAGTTGTTTTTAATGGAATGAAAAATGACGAATTAGCCTATTTTACTAAGGTAATGATGCACTCAGGTAAAACTATTGATCTTAGCGCAATTGATGGTATTAAAGTTGATAAACATTCTACAGGTGGAGTTGGAGATAAAACTACTTTAGCTGTTGCGCCAATTTTAGCTGCTTTAGATGTTCCTGTTGCAAAAATGTCTGGCAGAGGTTTAGGACATACAGGTGGTACTATTGACAAACTTGAGTCAATTACTGGATTTAGTGTTGAATTAAGTGAAGAAGATTTTATTAAACAAGTCAAAGAACACAAAATTGCAGTTATGGGACAAAGTAATGAATTAGTTCCTGCTGATAAATTACTTTATGCTCTTAGAGATGTTACAGGAACTGTCCAATCAATTCATTTAATTGCTTCAAGTATAATGTCGAAAAAATTAGCAACAGGTGCTGATGCAATTCTTTTAGATGTTAAATGTGGAAATGGTGCGTTCATGAAAAATCTAGAAGAAGCTAAAGAATTAGCTACTGCGATGATTAATATAGGTAAAGAATTAAATGTTGATGTAAGAGCTGAAATTACAAACATGAATCGCCCTATTGGTAGAGAAATTGGTAATAAGAACGAAGTTTTAGAAGCTTTAAGGACTTTAGAAAACAATGGACCTGAAGATTTCAAAGAATTAGTTTATTCTTCATGTGCAACAATTATGCTACAAGCTAAAAAAGCTCAAACATATGAAGAAGCTCTAGTGAAAGTTGATGAAGTAGTTAAAAACGGTAAAGCAAAAGCCAAATTTAAAGAATTTATTGAATTACAAGGCGGAAATTTTGCTGAACTTGAAAAAAATGATTTTTGAAATCCAAAATATAAACTTGAAATTAAATACGATGGCGATAAAAGTGCTTATCTAGATGTTTTTGATTCACTTACTTTTGGTAAAGTCGCAATGAAATTAGGCGCCGGAAGAGCAACAAAACAAGATGTAATTGATTTTGAAGCTGGTATTACGTTAAACAAAAAAACAAATGAACTTGTACAACCTGGTGAAACTATGTTTACTTTATTTTCATCAAAAGAAATAGATCCTTCATTAGTTGAAGAATTAAAACAGGCTTACAAATTTAATAATCAACCAGTTGAAAATAAAATAATTTTAGCTAAATTAGCATAAGGAGAAAAATGCAGAATTACAATAGAATGATAGATCACACTTACTTAAAGCCCGAAGCAACACAAAAAGAAATTGATAAATTATTGAATGAGGCACTTAAATACAACTTTAAAACTGTTTGTCTAAATAGTTCATGAATTAAGTATGCTAAAGAAAAACTTGCTAATAGCCAAGTGGGAATTACAACTGTTGTTGTTTTTCCACTTGGAGCATCAATTTCAGCAGTTAAAGCTTTTGAAGCAAGTGAAGCAATCAAATTAGGTGCTGATGAAATTGATATGGTTATTAATATTGGTAAATTAAAAGAGAAAGATTATGAATATGTTCTAAACGATATTAAAGAAGTAAAAAAAGCATGCGGTAATCATATTCTAAAAGTTATTGTGGAATGTGCTTTATTAACTAAAGAAGAATTAGAAAAAGTAACAGAAATTGTAGTTAATTCAGGTGCAGAATTCATTAAAACATCAACTGGTTTTTCAACTCGTGGAGCAATTTTAGAAGATATTCAAACTATGAAAAAAATTACTCAGGACAAAATTTCAATTAAAGCAGCAGGTGGAATTTCAACTTTAAATGATTTGATACAAATGTATCAAGCTGGTGCTACAAGATTTGGAACATCAAGATCAGTTTCAATTTTAGAAAATCTAGAAAGTGATAAAAATTCTTATTAATTAATATTATTAAATACTCACTTGGGTGTGAGTATTTTTTTTATTTAACGCGTTAAAATAAACTAATTATGAAAAAGACAATAAATTTTTTTGAGATGTTTGCGGGTATTGGGGCCCAGCACAAAGCTTTTAAAAATCTAGAAAATAAATTAAAGATTAAAACCAACTCATTAGGAACTTGTGATTTTTATATCGATGCAATTGTTGCATATATGCTTATGCATCACGGAACTTTGGAAAGAGAAACTGAATTTTCTGTAGAACAAATGATTTCTTTGTTAAATAAACAAAATTTTTCCTCTAATTCTAAAAATGTTATATCAAAAAATTATTTCAAAAGAATGCATGAAAATAAATTAAGAAAAATTTTTCCTTATCTTTTTGCTTACGTAAACAATGATTATTTTTACCAAAAATATTCTTTGAAAAATAAATTGAGAGAGAGAGAGAGAGAGAGCAAGCGGAACAGATATACGTAAATATTCTCGCCTGCCTAAACAATTAGATGTTTTAACCTATTCATTTCCTTGTCAAGATTTAAGCCAGCAAGGAAAACAAAAAGGAATAACAAAACACACAAGATCAGGTTTACTTTATGAAATTGAAAGAATTTTAAATGTAAATTTAGATAGATTACCGAAAGTATTAATTCTTGAAAATGTAAAAGCCCTCGCTAACAATAAATTCATTAATGATTTTCAATCATGAATTGAAACATTAAATAAATTAGGTTATAAATCAGCATGAAAAATAATAAATTCTCGTAACTATGGATCATCACAAAATCGTGAAAGAGTTTTCATGGTTTCTATTTTGGGTGATAAAACATTTGAATTTCCCCAGCAAAATAAAACAGACAAAAAATTAACTGAAATTATTAATTTGAATTATGAACATAAAGATTTAAATTATTTATTAAAGAAATATAGTTTTAAACCATTTTATGAAACTAAAAATGGAATCAAAAAATCAAAATTAGAAAATTATTCTTCTTTCAATAGTGAAGCGTATATTTATAAAATAGATGGTTATGGGCCAACTTTAACTGCTAGCGGAGCCAATTCTCGATTAAAATTTTTTCATAATAATAATTTATTTGCAATGAATGCTATTGAGAGTTATCTCTACATGGGATTTGACTTAAATGATGCAAAAATAGTTAAAGAAAGCAAATTAATAACTGAAAGTAAAATGATTTTTACGGCAGGTAATTCAATTAGTGTTGAAGTATTGGAAGCAATTTTTGAAAAGTTAATTAGAGAATATATTTAAAAATGAAATTCAATGTAGATCTTTTTGAAAATTTGCAAAAATTTAATTTCCAACTTCATTCCAAAGTAAATTCAAAAAATGTTTTCAAAGCTAATTTAACTTGTTACTTTTCACAATTTGGATCACTGTTGTACTGAAATATAGAATTATTAGAAAATACAACTCTTGATTTATGTTCTACTCCAAATTGATTTAAAAATAAAAACCACAACTTTGAACAAAGAAATATTTTTTTACAACTGCTAAACTATAAACAAATACCAAGAAAAACAAGATCATCTAAAGAGAATATTGTGTTAAATTCAAATGAACTAAAAATTTTAAATAAATGATTTAAAGAGGAATATTTTGGGAGTATTAAAAATATTGGTGCTTTATTAAAAGGCAATAATCCAGCAGGTTCTTATCATCAACCATTTAGTTCTGAAATCAAAACTAATATTAAAAAAATTGAAAATAATTTAATTATGTTTATAGATATTTTAAACACATCATTGACCAAAGAAATTAAAAAAATGGTAAATACAAAACAATTAAATTTAGATAATTATTTAAGTGAAAAACCAATGGAATTTGAAGAATTTATTAATTCCTTAGATGATAACTCTGCAATTAAAGCAACTTTTGAATTTGTTGAAAGTGAAAAAGTTTTATCCTTAAAAAATACAATTGAAAGAAAAAAATTTAATGAACTTAAAAAACTTATTAAAAGTAAAATAGATAATTTTTCTCAAATTGAGGAATATGTTGCTAATGAATGTACCAAGGCAAGAAGCAAATTGAAAAAAATAGTGCAAATTTTTCAATGAGAAAAATTTATGAAAACTGAAAATGCACATATTTATCCTGTTTATTTAATTAAAAGAGAGACTTTGGATTTTTTAAAGAATGAATATTTAAAAAATCAAAGTGATTTTTTTAGAGAGAAATTAAATTTTTTAATAAAAAAACTTAATTTAAATAATAAACTAAGCGAAATTTATGATATTAATAATTTTTTAAATTTACCTCCAAATTTGCACAAACTTTATGACACCAAAAAATTCTTTTGAGACTATAAAAAAGGTGAATTAACATTTATTAATAATCAAATTTCAAATTCAGATAAAACTCTTTTGCTTCAACATGCAAAAGTTATTGATAATTTGAATGATAAAATGCAAAAATATTTAAAAAAATATCAAGATTTTTTAAAATTTTAAAATAAAAACATCTTCGTGTTTAAAAGATGTTTTTATTTCTTTTTACCTAAAGGTTTTTCAGTTTTATTAAGTAATCTTTTAATGTTTGAATGGTGCATGCTAATTACCAAAATTGCACTAAGTAAAATGATAATTGGAGTTACATATCAGTAAGGCGATAAAGTTGTTAATGAATTATTCAAAATAACAAAATTTAATCATGAACCCAAGCTTCCTTGTATCATTCAAGGAATAAAGGCAAAAGGAACCACAACAGCAGCTGTTGAAATAGAAGCTAGAGAAACAATTCTTTTAACTAAAACGACTATAAAAAAGACACTAACACCAATTATAAATAAAATTAAATTTGTTCCTAATAATAAACCTGTTGAACAAGCGATACCTTTTCCACCTTTAAATTTAAATCAACATGGAAAAATGTGTCCAACAATAGTTCCGAATCCAATAACTTGCGGTGAAATGTAGTATTTTAAGCCTAACTGAATCAAAGGACCATTCATAAGTGCAGCTAAAATAATTACCGCTAAAAAGGTTTTAAGAAAATCAATAACAAAAACAATTAAAGCCGTATTAATACCAAAAGTTCTTAATGTATTTGTTGCTCCAGCATTTTTACTGTGATATTTTCTTACGTCATCACCTTTAAAAAAGCGACTTATGATAATTGAAGTATTAAGCGAACCTATGAAAAAATATCCTAAGAAGAAGAATGCTAAATTTAGTAATATTGCATAAAAAATTGTCATTTTTATCCCTTATAAAGAATTAATTTGTTATTTGGTCTATAACCACGACCTTCTTTAGCTTGTTCTTTACCATTGAGCATAGTTGCATCTGCAGAAAATGAGCAAATTAATTTAAAAATGCTTTGTCCTACTCCATAAAAATCTACCGGAGTTTTAGTTTCTTCAAATTTAGAAATTTTTTCGTTATTAAAACCTGAAGATACAACAATTTTAACATTCTTAGCACCCATTGAATCTAAAGCTTTACGAAGATTTTTTATTTGTTGTGGATTAACACCATAATATTCTGAGGAATCTTCTAAGTTATCAAACATATGATCCTTCATGTTTTTTGAAGTATCAATTCTAACACCTCACATTTTTTCACCCAAGACTTCATATGCTTCTTGCGCTTGTTTTATTACATTATTGTGATAATCAATAAGAGCAATAATTTTATCTTCTGGAAAAACTTTAAGATATGCTAGCATGGCTTGTTTTAAATCTCCATCAAAATTTTGAATTAAAGCATGTGGAATTGATCCAAATGGACTTATGTTTTTAGTTGTATTTTGTGCTAAAGTTGAAACAATTTCAACTCCACCTAATTTAACAGCTTGTCCATCTCTTTCTTGCATTAGATAATGATCCATACGATCGCCCATAAAAATAACTGGTTTACCTTTTGCGGCTTGTACGCAACGATATGCATTAGTTGCAAGTGAAGTAAAACGTGCTAAAATTCCATCAATCATGCCTTCAAATTTACCGAAATCTTGATATCTACCTTCTAGTTCTAAAACAACTTCTAAAGCGCTTATTTTACTTCCTTCCGGTAAATATTTAATTGAATATTTTGACAAGTCTGTATGATTTTTTAAAAGTTCCAAAACTTCGTTCATTCCACCTAAAATGGCTTCATCTTGTCTTTGGAAAAATTGCAATTTTATTATGTTGTTTGGATTAATTGTTTCAATAATTTTGCTTGTTTTATGAAAATATGAAGCAATGTATTTATCTAAATTATTCATTTTTGCACCTATAAATCATTAATTATCGTTTGTAAATAAATTTTATTGTTTTAATATTTTATATTAAAAACACTTTTTTATAGTTAAAAAAGCGACAGTAAAAATAAAAAAGGCAATTGTCTTGCTCTTTTAAAGAGTTTGCACAATTGCTTCAATATCTTCTGAACTTAATTCATTTTTATCTTTTAAGGTCTCTAATATTTCTTGATTTTTATCAATATTTTGACTTATCTGACTACTTTTATCAGTAATATTTAAAAACGTTTTTACAGAAATAATAAAAGTTATAACTGTTGAAATAATTGCAATAACCACAAAAAAGATCATTGTTTCTTTTGCATATGTATTAAATCGTATTGAGTAAAGATTCAAAATAATAATTGCCGCAGAAATAAAAATGTTGATTAAACTAAGTGCAATGAAAAAGTAACGGCCTCTTTTATATTTAAAATTAACTTTTTTTTCTAATTTGTTAATTTTATCAACTACATTTTGTTTCATTCTATTCTCCTTTTAATGAATTCATTTGCAATTCAATTAAATGTTCTTGTCTAAAACGATCAACATTTAAGAACAATAAAATTCTTTTATAAAAAATGTGTAATTGAATATTCTTGTCTAAATCTTTGTAATGTCCTTGTTTATTCAAAAACACAATTTTTTCAAATTTTAATTTATTCAATTGGGCGATTTTTTCTTGATATTTAGTATTTACAACAAAGAAAGATAAAATTCCAGTAATTAAAGCAGTTAAAGAGTTAACAACTGTGATTGTGATAATGTAATTAGTACTTTCATTTAATCAAGTTTTATAAGGATTAGGATCCAATTGCGTAGAATTACCTGCTAAAAAAATTGTGGCAATAACACCTGTAAATAAAGTTAATAAGAGAATAATGACATTAAATGTGTAATACAAAATTCCATAAATAATTATTTGATTTTTGATCTTTTTAACGCTTTGTTCATAAAATTCTTCAATTGATTTTAACTTCATTAGTTTCCTTTCTTTAATTGATCGATAATAATATCTTTAATAATAATTTTTTTCTTAGTTGTCGCTTTAGTCCATAAAAGATCAGCAAAATGTTCTAAGTCATCTTCACTAATTAATTTACTTTTATACTTTGTTGTTAAATAATACAATGTGTTTTTAATTTTCTTATATTCTCTATAACGACTATTAGTTTTATAAATTTCTAAAAATATGTTTAAAAAGAAAGAACTAACCATGAAAAACACGAGAATAAAAATAATTACAAAAACACTGTCACTTTTGTTAGTTTCTCTAATTTTAAATAGATAAGTTAGTGTATAAATTGCAATAGAAATAACTACAATGTTCAAAATAGTGATTAAAATACTTAAAATTCTTTCTCAAAAGTTGTAAAGTTTTAATTTTTTTTGATCTTTTTTAATTTTATTTTTTAAATTTTCAATAATAGATTCCATAAATATAATCTTATAATAAACTTATGAAAAAAAATTATAAAGCTTATTTTGTTGATCTAGATGGTACTTTTATTGATCAACATGAAAATGAACTCAGTCCAATTTCAGAACAAAATTTAGAAATTGCAAAAGAAATAAATAAAAATAAACATTTCATTATTTCAACTGGAAGATCAAATTCAGCTTTTGTTATGAATTTAGCAAAAAAAATTAATTCTAAGTATGTAATTTGTCAAAACGGAGCAGTAATTGTTGATGTAAATAACAATGTTTTAAGATTTAACATAATTGAAAAGGATCTTACTTATCAACTAAAAGATTTCTTAGAAAGAAAAAATTTAAATTACACACTTAATGGTGATCCAGTTATTTATACTAATGATGAGAACAGTGTTAAATTAGATAGACCTTGAGCAAAAAAATTTACTAAAGCTCCTTATTCAAAAGTAAATTTGGAACAAACTGTTAATCGCTTTTTAGCTTTTGGCTTACCTAGTGAAGATGCCACAAGACAATTAGCAAAAGAAATTGAAACAAAGTTTCCAGAACTAAGAACACATTTAGTTTCAATGGGTTTATCTTTAGAGATAACTAACAAGTTAAGTTCTAAAGGAGTGGGGAATAAATTTATTTGTGATCTATTACAAATTGATGTCAAAGACGCAGTACACTTAGGTGATTCAGGCAATGATATTTGTGTTAAAGAAGAAAATTTTGATTTAGTAATTATGAATAATGCCATCAATTCTATCAAACCGTATGGTGATTTAATTGGAGAAGACTATCGAAATGGTGGTGTAGCTAAAACTATTAGCAAACTTGAAAAAAATGAATATTAAAAAAATGCAAGAACATTTCTTGCATTTTTTATTTAAATAATTCTTTGTAAATTTCTTTGTAATCTGCTACAGGAACAAATTCCAAAGCATTTTTAACTTCTTCTGGAATATCAACTAAATTTTTCTTATTAGCTAATGGAATGAAAATTTTCTTAATACCTTTTTTGAAGGCAGCAAAAGATTTTTCTTTTAGTCCACCAATTTCTAAAACACGTCCCCTAAGTGTAATTTCACCAGTCATTGCTATATCTTGTGAAACTGGTTTATTGCTTAATGCTGATATTAAAGCAGTTGTAAAGGTTACTCCGGCACTTGGTCCATCTTTTGGAACTGCACCTTCAGGTACGTGAATATGAATTTCATGTTCATCAAAATTGAAATCTTTTATGCCAAATTCTTCAGCATGTGATCTAACATAAGTAAGAGCAATGTTTGCTGATTCTTTCATAACATCTTTTAATGAACCTGTAAGTTTGATTCCACTATTTTTACCTTTAAATGTTGTTACTTCAATTTGTAGTGATGTTCCACCAATTGATGTATAAGCAAGACCATTTACCACTCCAATTTGTGGTTTTTTCTCATTTTCATCTTCAGTAAATTTTGGCACACCTAAGAATTCCCTTGCCACTTCTTTTGTGATTTTAAAAGTTTTAATAGTTTCACCAGAAACAATTTTTGTAACTATTTTACGTGCTAATTTGTCAAAAAGTCTTTTTAATCCCCTTACTCCAGCTTCTGCTGTGTAATGTTTGATAATGTATTCAATTACATCATCTTTAACTTGGAATTGTTCTTTTGTTAAACCTGCCTGTTTAATAGTTGCAGCAACTAAGTGTTCTTTGGCAATTTTAACTTTTTCTGTAATTGTATAACTGCTTAATTCAATTATTTCTACACGATCTAAAAGTGGTTTTGGAATGTTTTCATAGTAGTTGGCAGTGGCAATAAACATAACTTTAGATAAATCATATTCATGTTCTAAATAGTTATCTTGGAATTTTGAATTTTGTTCAGGATCAAGCACTTCAAGCATTGCTGATGAAGGATCACCCTTAATGTCTGAAGACATTTTATCAATTTCATCAAGCAATATTAATGGGTTAGACACACCAACTTTTTGCAAAGCTTTAATAATTTTTCCTGGCATAGCGCCTACATAAGTTTTACGATGCCCTCTAATTTCAGCTTCATCATGTACTCCACCAAGACTAATTTTGATATAGCTCTTATTTAAAGCTTCAGCAATAGCTCGAGCTAATGAAGTCTTTCCAGTTCCTGGAGGACCTACTAAAGTTAAAATAGGTACATTATTAAAGTCTTTTTGAATTTTTTTGGTTTGTTTTGATTCTTTAAATAAATCTAAATCAACTTGTGTTTCATCATCAATTTGAATTAAAGTTTCTGTATCTTTGTTTAATTTTGCTAAATTTTTCCGATTGATGATTAAAGCTAAATATTCAACAATTCTTTCTTTAACTTCTTTTAAACCATAGTGATTTTTGTCTAAAATTTCTCTTGCTTTTTGAATATCTAAAGTTTCAATTTCAACTTTTCTTCAAGGCATTTTTTTCAAAGTATTAATATAAACTTGTGTAATATTAGCGTCAGGTGATCCTGGCATCATTGCTTTAAGACGTTCATTTTCTGAAGCAATTAGTTTTAAAACTGATTGTGGATAAAGTTGAGCAGTTTTTGGATCATCTAAAATTTTTTGAAATTCGTCATCATCACTTGCTTCGGGATTATTGTCATTTAAAGTTTCTTTAATTGCTTTTAATTTTTCCCTTAACATAAAATCTTTTTGTTGTTTATCAAGATTTTTTTTCATTTTTTCATGAATTTCAAGTTCCAACAAAGCATCAATTTTATTTTTATCTTGTTCATTATTATTATTTTCTTGTTGTTTACTCATGGTTTTATCTTCACCTTTTTTAGATTTATTTTCTTTTATTCTTTTTTCAGATTCTTCTCTAACAAAAGATTCAATTAATTCATCATCGTCGTCATCTTCGTTATCTGAAATCTCTTGTTCTGCCATATTTTTGTAAAATTCCATATTATTCATGTATTCAAGATCTTCTTTGTTTAAATGTAAAATTTTTGGTCACTGTGAAATTGAATCAAGAAGATATTCCGTTTGTGCCACAATGTCTTTTTGTGAAAAAACAATATATCTATCATAATTCCCAAGAACCGCGTTTAACATAAAGGCATTAATAATATCTGCTTCATCAGGTGCATCTTCAGAATTCTCATCATATTCACCACCAATAGCCTTATTAACTGTTTGCTGAAATTTTAAAACAGCTGCCTTAATTTTTTTCAATCACTGACTTTTACTAATTCCAATGTTTCTTGTGGTCAATAATTCATCAAGTATGTTTGAATAAAGATCTTTTACTGATAAAGAAGTAATTACATAATCTAAAAGTTGAATATTATGTGAAAGATATTCAAGATCTTCTTCTTGAACTAAATTTTCAGTTGTGTTTCCATCAATTAATTCATACTTTAATCATGCTACTTGTCTTAAATCAGCTGTTTCTTGATTATTTTCGTCAAACATAGCACTATATTTAACTTTTGATAAACCTTTTACAGTGAAAGTCAAAGTTTGATGTTCAGAATCATGATCAACTTTTAAAATTTGCGCAAAAGTTCCATAAACCAAAACATCGCTATTTTTATTCAAATACTCATTTTCGCTTAAATCATTTTTTCTGTCTAAGTTTGTATAAACAATAAAAACATGTTCTTTTTCAATATTTTTATCTTGATACTTTAAATAGAAATTTCAATTTTGTCTAATTCCTTCTTTAATTACCGGAAAGGTAAATAATTGAGTATCTTCACCATTTAAAACTCAACCAACACTTAATGGATCTGAAAGATCAAGGAAAAAAGGGCTAGTTAAAGTTTGTTTATTTTCTTTTAAAACTTCTTCGTTCATCATGTTCTCCTTATTAATGAATAATATTTTACATTATATTAATATGTATTTATTATATATGAAATTTAAATTTTTAGCAGATTAATATGTTAAATGCTAATTTATTTATTTTAAAAAATAATAAAAATACAATAAATGTACTTTTATTAAATTATTTAATTACAAAATTAACAATTTTGTCTAATACAAAAACTTCTTTTACAATAGTTTTGCCTTCTAAGTATTTTGCAACTTTTTCTTTGGCTAATTTAAGAACATATTCTTTATCATTTTTTTCTTTACTAATTGTAAGTTGAACTTTGACCTTTCCATTAATTGTTACTGGATAATTAATTTCATCATTTTCAAGTGCATTTTTATCAGCGTTGAAATGATAAAGATTATCTAAGTTGAAAAATTTTTGACTTAATTCTCAAGCAACGTGCGGAATAAAAGGTTCTAGAATGTTTAATAAAACATAAAGCATTTCAGCTATTAAATCTTCTTTTTCAATATTATCATAAGCATTTAAAACTTCCATACTTCAAGCAATTATAGTGTTAAAAGCAAAATTATTATTTTGTTCATCATAAACTATTTCTTGCTTTAAATAACTTTGGTGAAGTTTTCTTCTCGCCATTTTTTCTTCACTATTTAAATTACTAAAGTCATAATTTTTTAAATAATTTGCATAGTCAAATTTATTTTTTAACAAGTTTGCTTTTTCAACAAGTCTTTTAATAAATTTAAAACTTCCTTCAATACCAGAATCTAATCATTCTAAATCTTTTTCAGGTGGAGCAGCGAACATAATGAAAAGTCTAATTGTATCAGCTCCATATTTTGCTAGCATTTCCTCGGGACTTACTGTATTACCTTTAGATTTAGACATCTTTGCACCATCTTTTAAAACCATTCCTTGTGTCAATAAATTGTTAAAAGGTTCTCTGAATGAAAAAATATTTAAATCAGCTAAAACTTTTGTAAAAAATCTTGAATACAATAAATGCAAAATTGCATGTTCTACACCACCAATATATTGATCAACTGAATTTCAGTATTTTAATTCGTTAGGTTCAAATAAATTATTTTCTCTTAAATTGGTTGGAACTGTGTAACGGGCAAAATATCAACTTGATTGAAAGAAAGTATCCATAGTATCAGATTCTCTAGTAGCGGAATTTCCACAATATGGACATTTGATCTTTAATCATTCTTTATCTGTCAAAATAGGATTACCTTGACCAGTAAATTCAACATTTTGTGGAAGTGTTATTGGTAAATTCTCAAATTTTTCAGGCACATTACCACATGATGAACAATTAATCATTGGAATTGGTGCACCTCAATATCTTTGTCTACTAATTCCCCAATCTTGTAAATTTATTTCACTAGCAGTTTTTAGATCTTTTAAATCTATTTTATAGTCATTATTGATAATTTCAATTTTATTAATTTCTGCAAATTCTTTATAACTTTTTAATTTGTTTACATCAACCAAAATAACTTTATCAACTTGTCCTGCTGATGCAAAATCTGTAACATAAACATTTATTTTTAGATTTTGATTAAAAATTGCTTGAATTGGTAGTTGAAAATGTAGTTTATTTGCAAAATTTTTATTTTTAGCGTTATTTACAATATTTTCAATGCTTTTTAAATCACTATCATTTAATACTTTTTCTTCTTTTAATTGATTAATTAAAGGGTGAATTCCACTAATAGCTAAGAAATTACAATTTTCAACTTCATTTGTATTTTGTACAAAAACATCTAAGTCATTAAATTTTTTAGTTTTATTTTGAATTTTAAATTTTGCTAAAAAACCTTTTTTATAGTCTATTCAGTTTTTTTGCATTAATAAAACATTTTCTGGTCAATGTTTTTTTAATAATTCTAAATCTTTTTGTAACTCTTCTGCATATTCAGTAATTTTCAAATAATATTGTGGCATTTCTTTTTGAACAACTAGTTCACCACAACGTCAACATTTTCCATTTTCAACTTGTTCGTTAGCTAAAACTGTTTGATCTTTTTCACATCAATTTAAATAAGCATTTTTTCGATAAATCAATCCTTTTTCATACATTTTAAGAAAAATGTATTGATCATACTTTGTATAGTTTTCATCTGCGGTAATAACTTGTCTATCTCAAGCAAAAGAAATACCTAGTTGTTTTAAAGTAGGATTCATTTTTTCAATGTTTTCATATGTTCATTTTTTAGGATGAATTTTATTTTTAATTGCTGCATTTTCAGCTGGCAAACCAAATGCATCTCATCCAAAAGGATGAAGTACATTAAATCCTTTTCTTCTATAAAAACGAGCAAAAACATCACCTAATGTGTAATTTCTTACGTGTCCCATATGTAAATTTCCGCTTGGATAAGGAAACATACTTAAAATATATTTTTTTGGAAGTAAAAAGTCATTTTTTGGTTCAAAATATTTTGTATTTTCTCAATGCTTTTGTCATTTTGATTCAATTTCTAAAGGATTATATTTATTCATGATTACCTCTCTAGTTATGTAAAATTTTAAAAATTTGTGTTATTTTATTTTTTCTTTCTAATAGCACTATAAACAAGTAATTTAATGATAAGTTTACAAAGTTAAAAACTCCATAGAGTGCAAAAGATGCTAAATAGTAATTATTAATTCCAAAGAAGAGATTTTTATAACTTTCTCATTTTTTTGGAGCAGCTAAGTCTTTAAATGTTTTAATTTCCGTATCTCCAAAAAATTGAAAATAAACTGGATTAATTGCAAAAATATTAAGCAATATCAAAAGTAAAGTAGTTAAAGTAATTATTGCAAGTGGATAGATTCAATATCTAAATTTAAGTTTTCTAGAAATTCTTGATTTATAATCAATTTTTTTAAAAAGAAAAAACAAACTTGCAAAACTTATTTGAGTAACGAAAAGAACAAAATGTCCTACTACTGATAATGTTGAATAACCAAATTCATTGTAAGCTGGCGCAATAATAAAAAAAGTTAAAGCGACTATTAAACCGTATTGCCAACCAATATAGGTAAAAATAATGGCAATAATGAAAATTGTAAAATCAAACTTTAAAAAAGCCGTAAAAGGAAACAAAAGATATTTGCCAAAAAAATTTAATACAAAAGCTATGGCTAAAAAAAGTGCGCTAATAGCAAGTTTTAAAAGTATCGGTTTTTTATGATAAATGCTATTTTGTTCCATAAATTCTGTCGCCTGCATCACCTAATCCAGGTTCAATGTACTTATGTTCATTAAGTCTTTCATCTAATGCAGCAAGAAAAATTTGAATTTTGTCTTTACCAAATCTTTCTTCTACATGTTTAACTCCCTCAGGAGCACCAACAAGGCAAACTAATTGCACATTAGTAAAACCATCTTGATGTAATTTTTCAATTGCATCCGCAGCACTTCCACCAGTTGCTAACATTGGATCAACCACAAAAACATAGCTGTCTTTTGCAACGTTAGGCATTTTGTAATAGTATGATTCAGGTAAATGTGTAATTTCATTACGATTTAAACCAATATGTCCAACACGTGCCTCAGGCACTAATTCTAAAAGCCCTTCTAACATTCCTAACCCAGCTCTTAAAATTGGTACAATCACAATTTCTTTATCAAGAGCATAACCCTTGTATTTCAATCCAATTGGTGTAATTACTTCTTTACTTTTAGTTTGATAGTTTCTTAAAACCTCATAAACCATTAAAGAAGCAATTTCATTTAAATTTCTGCGAAAAATTGAATGGTTTGCATTTTCATCACGCATATTAGTTAATTTGACTGAAATTAAAGGATGTTCAATTACTTTTAACATTTTTACTCCTTATTTATATTAATATTCAAATTTTATTATAAGTATTAAATATTAATATCTAGTTTTTAGAAGAAAAAAACTCTGCTTTTTGAGCAAAGTTTTATCCTGTAACTACATCTTGGGTAATGTATTCATAACTATAGTTATAATTTCTTTTTCGACCTCAAATCAAAATTGTTGAACTAATTCCCAATTGTCCAATAAACATCAAAATAGCCATGGTAACTTTACTTGCAGTATTTAATTTTGCGGTTAATCCGGAAGTTAAACCAGCAGTTCCAAAGGCTGATGATGTTTCAAAAATGTAATGTTCAAAGGTGAAAACATTAACATCTGCACTACCACTATAATTCGTTGAAGATGAAGAAATTATTAACGTAATTAAAAGAACTAAAAGCACGCTTGTCAAGAAAACTGTAAAACTGTTTCTTACACTGCTATCACTAATTCTTCTTTTAAAAGCTCTAACTGACGGACGTCCTAAAATTCTTGAGAATAAAGCAATAATGATAATTGCCATTGTAGTTGTTCGAATTCCACCACCAGTTGAAGAAGGCCCGGCACCAATAAACATCATAATACTTAAAATAATGATTGAGGCTGGTGAAAGATCTTTAATTGGAAAAGTAGCAAAACCTGCACTTCTAGATGAAAAGCTCATGAAAAGTAATGATCAAACTCTTTCTGCTTTAGTACCATAAAAACTATTTTGATTATTTCAAAATAATCCAGAACTTTTGTTTTGTGTTTCAAAAAGAACTAAGATTATAAATCCAATAATTGTTGTCAAAAGATAAGTAGTTGTACTAATTTTAGTAACTAATTGTCATTGATATTTACGTTTGTATCCCTTGATTTTAAATCTAAAATAATTTAAAATATCGTGAATAACTGGATAACCTAATCCACCTATAATTAAGAGGATTAAGAATAAAATTTGTAATTCAATGTTGTGGTAATAACTAAAAAGTGAATTATTACCAACAATATCAAAACCGGCATTATTCAATGCACTAATTGAGTGAAAAAAGCCATATCTAAAACTTAATGCTCAATTTCCTGCTGGTGAAATAAATTTTCCAACAAATTCATTTTCATAAAAATTTTGATGTTGTGCAAAATTCAATGTAGAAGAATTTAAAACTCTTGGTGGAGCAACATAGAAATAAAAAGACAGACCCAATCCCGCAATAATTGCAGTAATTAATAAAACTGTAATTGAATCAACAATTATCGCTCTTGTTTCACGACTATTTGAAGCTCCTCTTTCAGCTGAAACTAATTCTAATTGATTTAAATTAGTTTTTTTTCTAAAGAAAATTCAACGTAAAATGTAAATTTTCAACGCAAAAATTCCAATTCCTCCAATGAAAATTAAAATAGCAATAATAACTTGACCAAACATATTTCAAGTGTCAAAAGTATCTAAGGTAACTAATCCTGTATCACTAAAGGCTGAAATTGAAGTAAAAAGTGAATCTACATAAGAAATTCAACCAGGATTCTTAGTTGTGTGTGTTAGAGGACTGGCTAAAAAAATTGAAGAAATAACAACTGTTAAAAGATAAGTAAGAAAAATTAATTGAATTTTGTTACTTTTTCTTTTAAAATGACTAACTTTATGAATAAATAAAGTTAATTTATTATTTCTTAATCAATGTTTAATTTTTCATCTATACATATTAATTAATTTTAATATTAAAAATATTATTTAGAATTAATTATTATTTATAATTATGAAAGACATGTACAAACTTTAAGGAGTTATCATGAAACGAAAAAAAAGTTCTAAGAAAAGTCAAGACATTTGTGTAATTGGTGCTGGCCGTTTTGGGTCGGCTGTTATTTCTCAACTTGCCAAGTCAAATGCATCCTTATTATTAATTGATAAAAATGAAGATAATTTAAAAAAATTTTCAGATGTAGCAGAAAAAATTGCAATTGCTGATGCAGCTGATATTAAATCATTAAGAGCACTAAAAGTTGATGAAATGGATACTGTAGTTGTGGCTCTTTCAGATAATATTGAAATTGTAGCTTCTTTACTTGAACTAAAAGTTCAAAATGTTATTGCTCGAGCAACTACCAAAAGACACGCTTTGGTATTAGAACAAATCGGAGTAAATGTAATTGTGCAACCTGAATATGAGGCTGGAATTAGAACTGCTCTTTTAGCAACTAATACAAACTTTACGAAGTATTCAAAAAATTTACAAGAAATTGGTGATGATTTTGTTATGGGAACAGTAGTCATGGCCAATAATTCACTTGTTGATAAAGCAATTAAAGATATTAAATTTAATGAATTAGGAATTTCAGTAGTTTTAATTAAAAGAGGAACTGAATTTATTTTACCTAATGGTTTCACAGTTTTAAAAGACCAAGATTTAATTACTATTCTTGGTAAAATCGATGATGTAACTCAAGCTTTTGAAGAATTTAATAAAGAATAGTGGGAAAAAGCCCCACTATTTTTTTGTTTTTTTCATTTAGTCAAAAATTAAATTTTAAAAAGTAAAAAATTGAAAAAAGCCCTTTATTTTCATGTTTTTTTTACTTTATGATTTTTTATTATTTTTTTGTCTTTTTAATCTTTCTTTTTTTATATAAAAAAAATAAAAAATTTATTTAATTCAAACTCAAAAATATGTAAAATAGTGGTGAATAGTGGAGGAAAGTGGAGATATGTACGGAAAATATCCTCGAACCATTGATTCAAAAAACAGAGTCATGTTGCCTTCAAAATTACGTGATAATTTAGGTTCAAAATTTTACATGACAATTGGTATGGAAAATATGGTCGAATTAAGAAGTCAAAGTGAATTTGACAATTTTGCATCCAAATTAAATCAACAAAGCAATTTTGATCCAAAAGCCAGAATGCTAAAAAGATTATGACTTGGTAATACACAAGAAATTGAAACAGATTCACAAGGACGTTTCGTTATTCCTAAACAATTTCTAGATAAAGCCGCTATTCAAAAAGATGTAATTTTCGTCGGCATGGGCAATTTAGTTGAACTTTGAAGTTTAGAAAAATTAACGGCTTATGACGAAGAAATAAGTGTTGAAGAAATGAACGCTGCTGCTATGCATTTAACTGATAAGGACTTTTAATGAAAAATGAACATTATTCAGTGTTACTAAATGAAAGTCTTGAAGCATTAAATCTTAAAGTCGATGGGACTTATGTAGATTTAACATTGGGCATGGGTGGTCATTCAAGTCATATTCTTAAACAAATTCCAAAAGGAAGATTAATCAGTTTTGACAAAGATCCTTTTGCGATAGAAGAAAGTCGCAAGCGTCTAAGTCAAATTGGTAATAATTTTCATTTGGTACATGCAGATTTCGCAAATATTGCTGCTGAACTAGAAAAAATGGGAATTACTTCAGTTGACGGAATTGTTGCAGACTTAGGAATTTCTTCACCACAAATTGATAATCCCGAAAGAGGTTTTTCTTACAATAAAGAAGCACGTCTTGATATGCGGATGGATACTACTCAAGACTTAGATGCCTATTACATCGTGAATAATTATAGTGAAACAGAATTAAGTCAAATTTTTTACAATAACGCCGAAGTAAAATTTGCAAAACAAGTTGCGAAAGCCATTGTAAATAATCGACCAATTGTAACTACAATTCAACTTGCTAACATAGTTAGAAATTCACTTCCGGCAAAAATAGTTAATTTGAAAAATCCAAATAAAGCTATTTTTCAGGCTATAAGAATTGAAGTAAATAAAGAATTAGATTCTCTAAAAAAAATGTTGACAGATGCAGTGCAACTGTTAAAAGTTGGAGCATCTTTAGCAGTTATTTCATTTCATTCTTTGGAAGACGGAATTGTAAAAAAATTCTTTGGAGAATTAACCAAAGATAAACTTCCTTCAAAAATGCCAATTAATGAAGAAAAATTTTATAGTGTAAAAGTTGTAAAAGTTTCCAAAAGTGAACTTGAAGCTAACAATCGTTCACGTAGTGCAAAATTAAGAATTTTGACCAAAATTAAATAAATATAAGGCAAAGGAGGAAAAATGAATAAATTCTATGTTAATTATTTTCTAAATGAAAATGCAATCAAAATTAACATATTGCAAGAAACAAATAAAAAATCTGCAATTATTTATAAAAAAATTTTTTCTCCTTTACTTTTTGATCAAACGCTTGAAGATGTTGTTTTAAACACAAAAAAAATTTTAAAAAATTTGCGTTTAAATAAACACGATCAACTTTTCTATACTTTAATTGTTGATGAAAACTTCGACAAATATTTACAGCTTAAACATAATCAAGCAGAAATTTTAGTCAAGAGTAACTTGGTTAGTAAGCAACATTTGAATGAATTAAATCAGCAACTAAAAAAAGCAAGAAAAAATGAGCAATTAGTGATTTTGAATCAAGAAAAAATTCAATATCTCATTGAAAATGAACTAAATGAAATAAAAACCTATAATACTTTTCCAATAAATAAAGTTGCAAAAAAAGTGATTTTAGAACAAACTTTATTAACAACCCAAAATGAAAGTGAATTGAATTATTTAGTTAATTTTTTTCAAAAGAATAAAATTGTTTTTAATCAAATTCTAACTAACAGTCAGTGTCTTGTGCATGCACAGCCTGATGTTAAGAAGCATTTTAAAACTTTAATTAATTTTGACTGAAATAAACTAAATTTAAGTTTACTTGTCAATAATAAAGTTGTTTCTTTTAAAAAATATAATTGTGACTTTAAAGACTTAATTAAAGGCGAATTAAAAAAAATTATCAATTTAAGTGATAGTACTTTAGACTTATTATTAAATGGTGTTATTAAAAACTATCCAAATTACAAACTTAATCAGAATACACTTACCAATCACCAAAAATTAACATTTAATTTTGTTGAGAGTATGCTTGAAAAAATTGTTGAAATAATTTATAACTTTTGAAAAGATAATAATCAATTAGGAAATATCATTTTAATTAATGAAACTTTGGGTGGTGCCTTAGAATCTAAATTAAATGAATATGATACTGATGTGGTTACTACTTTGAAAGATTTAGAAATTAGTTCAGAAATTTTTGGCGTAATAAACTTAATTAATGGTCAATATGTTCAAAGTGATGATCAAAACAAAACTGTTAATAATATCACTTTACCAAACACCAAAAACATCTTTGACAAACTTTTTGGTTGATTAAACATTAGCAATTTAAAACTAAATAAATAACATAAAGGGAGTTTTTGCATATGGAACATGATTACAAAAATGTTAAAGTTAAAGTAATTGGAATTGGCGGTGCCGGCAATAATGCCATTAACCTTTTACTTGAAGAAGACTTACCTAATGTTGAATTATGAATTGCTAATACTGATTATCAAGATTTGGAAAAAAGTAAATGTACGAATAAACTTTATTTAAAGGGTGATTCAGAAGGCTATGGTGCTGGTGGAGATCCAAAAATTGGAAAAAAAGCAGCTGAAGATAGCATTCGTGAAATCGATGATGTACTACAAGATACTGATTTATTGATAATTACTGCGGGACTTGGCGGTGGTACAGGTACTGGCGCTGCTCCAGTAATTGCTAAAGCAGCAAAAGATAAAGGAATTGTGACCTTAGCAATTGTATCTACTCCTTTCACTATTTTTGAAGGAAGTAGAAGAAAAAAAATTGCTCTTGAAGGTTTAGAAGAATTAAAAAACTCAACTGATTCATACATTGTTTTATCTAATGATAAATTGATGCAAAGTAATTTAGAAGGTAATTCTGAAGATGCTTTCAAATTTGCCAATATTACTTTAAAAAACTCTATTAAAGCAATTTGAGAAGTAATTTTTGAAAAATTTACAATCAATATTGATTTTAATGATTTAAGAAAAGTTTTAAAAAATGGTTCACAAACTTTCATCTCAATAGGGAAGGGTTTTGGCAACGACGCTTGAAAAAAAGCAGTTGAACAGGCCCTACTCAATCAACTCAATGAATTTGAATTATCTGATCCTAAAAAAATTATTATCATCTTCAAGATGAAACAATCTTCATTTAAAGAAATAGAAGAAGCAAAAAAACTACTTGATCAATATTTAAATGTTAAAGACGATGATGTTGAAATTCTTCTAGGTATTAAATACTTAGAAAATGTTGACGAACGTGACAAAAGTTTCAGTCTAACTGTGATTGCTTCAGGTTTGAATAGCAGCAGTGAAAAATCACCTGTCTATTCATCATCTTATCAGAGAAATTTTGATGAACCGTTCAATCCTTATGATTTAAATAAGGTTGATACTCAACAACTAACAAACAGTTTTGAAATTAATTCTACTGAAGAAAATTCAGAAGAAAATAAATTTTTAATTACTGATAATTACAAAATGGCTGATGAAGAAGATGAAAAAGATTCAACCAAAGGTGAAGTAAAGAAAAAACGCTTTCCATCATTTTGAAAAAAATAATCTAATTTTCAATTAAGAGTGTTAGTAAACACTCTTTTTTGTTACAATTTTTAAATTATTTAAGGAGTAAAAAATGCATAGATTTTTTGTTCAAGAACGTGATGGAAACTATTTTAATTTAGATGAAAGTGTGAAAAAACACATTAAAGTTGCAAGATTAGATAAGGAAATTTTTTTATGTAACTATCAAAATAATTTTTATGAGTGTGTTTTAGAAAATCAAAAAGCTAAAATTTTGAAAGAAAGATTTGATATTAATAACGAATTTAAAAAAGAAGTAATTTTGGCTGCTCCAATTATTAAAATGAATCGTTTTGAATGATTAATTGAAAAGGCAACAGAACTAGGAGTGACTAAAATAATTCCTCTTATTACTAAATTTACCGATGGTTCTTTAGTTAAATATGATTTAGCCAGAAAATACGAAAGACACTGTGAAATAGTCAAAAATGCTGCGGAGCAATCATTTCGAAATATTATTCCTCAATTTTTAAAACCAACAAAATTAGAAAATCTTATCAATGAACATCAGAATAAAAATATTTTTCTTGCTTATGAAAATGCTAATAGTTCAGTAGTTAAAGAATTGCCAACTAATTCCTTAATTATTGTTGGTCCTGAAGGAGGATTTAGTCAAGAAGAAATTAGTTATGCACAAGAAAATAATGTAAAAATAATTAGTTTAGGTAAAACAATTTTACGAGCAGAAACTGCTTGTCTTTATGTTCTAAGTAACATCAAAGAATAGTAGTGAAGTTATAGTATATAATTAAAATATCATTTATAAAACATAAAGGAGAAATATGAAAAAAATTAGTTTAAAAGATGATTTCTATCAGGCAATTAATCAAGAATGACTTGACAAAGCTAAAATTCCTGCTGATAGACCTTCAACTGGGGCTTTTTATGAAATTCATAAGAAAAGTGAAAGAAGATTAAAACTTATTGCTAATAGTTTGCTTAAGGAATATAAAAGTAAAAAACTAGAAAATAATGTACTTACAAATTTCGCTAAGTTATATGAAATGACAAGTAATTTTGAAAAAAGAGAACAATTAGGTATTAAACCACTTAAAGAACTTGTTAAAGAAATTGAAAAAATTCAATCACTTGAAGATTATGCAATGGCAATTGAAAAACATATTTTATATGGTTTACCAACCTTTTTAAATTTCTTTGTTTATCAAGACTTTAAAAATTCAGAAATACAAACATTGTACCTATCAAGTCCTAAAACCTTATTACCTGAAACTTCTTATTATGATGAAAAAAATCCTGCTAAAGTTAGTCTTCTAAATGCTTATCGTAAAATGCAACGTAAATTACTTAAAAAATATGGTTACAATTCTAAAAAAATTGAAACCTTATTAACTAAGGCAATTAACTTTGATGAAAGATTAGCAAAATACTATCCATCAGGACAAGAATTAGCTGATTATGACAAAATGTATAATCCAATGCACGTTGATGAAGTAAATGCCAAAATTAAGTATTTTGATGTTAAAACATTGTTAGAAAAATTAGTTAATCAATCAGTTGATATTGTTTCACCAACATATCCACGTTTTTTAGATAATATTAATGAAGTTTTAAACTCTGAAAATTTTGAAGAATTTAAAGCATGACTTTTACTAAGCACTATTTCAAGCTTTTCACCATACTTAGATAACGATAGTAGAGTTAGCTCATCAATTTATGGAAGAACTTTATCTGGTGTTAAAAAAGCTTCTAAAAAAGAAAAAGCGGCCTTAAATATAGCTATCTCAGCTTTCAATATGCCTGTTGGACTTTACTACGCAAACAAGTATTTTAGTGAAAGCGCTAAAAAAGATGTTGAAAACAAAATTGCAAAAATGATTAATGTTTATGCAAGACGTTTAGAGGCAAATACCTGATTAACAAAAGCAACAAAAGAAAAAGCTTTAATTAAATTAAGAGGATTGGGTGTACATGTTGGTTATCCAACTGAAATTAGACCATATTATCAAGCTATTGAAATTAAATCTTATAAAGAAGGTGGAAACCTTGTTAAAAACATTTTAGAAGTTAATTACCAAGAGCAAAAATATATGTTTTCTAACTATAAACAACCTATAAACAAAAACTACTGAAGTATGTCACCAGCAGTAGTTAATGCTTATTATTCTCCAACAATGAATCACATTGTTTTCCCAGCTGCTATTTTAGATGCTCCTTTCTATTCAGAAAAACAAACTTCATCACAAAATTACGGTGGAATTGGAGCAGTTATTGCTCACGAAATTAGTCATGCTTTTGATAATCACGGTGCCTTATTTGATGAAAAAGGTAACAAAAATATGTGATGAACTGAGCAAGATTTTGCTAAATTCCAAGAATTAGGGCAAAAAATGATTGATTTATTTGAAGGTGTTGAAACAGGTGTTGGTTTATGTAACGGAAAATTAACCTTGTCAGAAAATATTGCCGATGGTGGTGGAATTTCATGTGCTCTAGAAGCTTCAAAAAGTGAGTCAAATCATTCATCAAAAGAATTCTTTACTAACTGAGCAATTGTTTGAAGAAACAAAGCAAGTGAAAGTTATAGAAAAATCCTACTATCAACTGATCCTCATGCGCCAGCTAAATTAAGAGCAAATCAACAAGTTAAAAACTTAGATGATTTTTACGAAACCTTTGATATTAAAGAAGGCGACGGAATGTTTTTACCTAAAGAAAAACGTGTAAATATTTGATAATAATTAGCTCTTGCCTAGGCAAGAGTTTTTTAATATAAAAAAACACTTCTAAAAAGTGTTAATTTTCATCAAAACCTATTTCATAGAGTTTTTTGTATTTTCCATTAAAATTAATTAATTCTTGGTGTGTTCCTCTTTCAATAATTTCTCCATTTTCAATTAATAAAATTAAATCTGCATTTTTAATTGTACTTAAACGATGTGCAATAACTAATGAAGAACGATTTTGAATTAAAAAGTCCATTGATTTTTGAATTCTTTTTTCAGTAACAGTATCAATACTACTTGTAGCTTCATCTAAGATGGTAATTGGTCTATTTGTAATTAAGGAACGAATAATTGAAATTAATTGCTTTTGCCCATGACTTAAATTTTTTGCATTAGATTCTAATTGCGTTTCCAAACCTTTAGGCATTTCATCAATAAAATCTCTACCAATAATTTCATCTACCTTTTTATAAATAAATTCATCACTTATTCTTTCGTCAAATAATCTTAAATTTTCTCTTAATGAAGCATTAAAAATATATGTATCTTGCAAAATCATGTCAATTTTAGATCTTCATGAACTGTCTTTTATTTCTAAACTGCTCTGTTGATCAATTAAAACTTGACCACTAGTTGGTAAGTAAAATTTATTTAAAAGTTTGGCAATTGTAGTTTTACCAGCCCCTGTGGAGCCGACTAAGGCAACTGTTTTTCCTGGTTCAATAGTAAAATTGATTTTATTTAAGATTAATTTATTTTCATTTCCAGCATAAGCAAATGAAACATCCTTAAATTCAATTAAACCTTGTTTATAGTTTAGATCTTTCAATTCACTTTGATTAAATTCAAGTTTAATGTCCAGTGTTCTTTGAACACGAACAATTGATCCAAAACCTAATTGAATGCTATTTAAAATTTCTAAAGTTTGAGCTACTAAGTTGTTGATGTTTGTAATAAAAATAGAGAATGTTATCAATAGTCCCACACTCAAAGGTTTAATTCCTCCTGTAGGAATATTTTTGTGTAAAAATACTATTCCAATTGCCACAACTACTAGAGTAATTAAATATCTCATAAAATGTGAAAAAGGGAAGGTTAATGAAATTCTTTTACTTATTGAATATTCGGGTTTAATTAAATCTTTATTATATTTATCAAAAAGTTTAGTAACTTTTTCTTGTTGGCCATTTAATCTTATCAAAGGAATAGCATCAATAATTTCTTCTAAATAACCCTGAAAATTAGCTATTGTTTCTTGTTGCTTAATGAAGTGTTTTTGATTATTTTTAACTAATCCATAAAACACTAAAAGTGAAATTGGTACAAAGAATAAAGTAATAGCACCTAATGATGGAGCATAAATAAACATAATTACAAATGAAATAACAAATTGAAAGAAACTTACCAAAATTGATGACATCATGTCCAGTAAAGCTGTCATAATATTATTTATATCATTTGTAAGAGATGACATAATATCACCTGTTTTTTTACTATCAAAATATTTTAATGGCATGTTTTGTATCTTTTTATAAGTTTCAATTCTTAACTCATAAATCATTTTGATTATTGCTTTATTAAGTATTCTTCCTTGTAAAATTCTTCCCAATTGCATAAAAATAACTAGTAAAGAAATAATTACAATGAATAAAACAAATTGTTCCATTTCAAAGTGCTCTACGTCAAAATTTACACCCAGAAATTTATCGGTTATGTAACCCACTAAAAAAGTGGATATATTTGGCAAAAGTGCTATTAAAAAAGCTAGAATTATCAAAAAGAATCATGTAATTTTTTTAATTTTAACTCTCTTAAGAAATTTAAAAAAATTACGAAACGATAATTTTTCTTTTGATGTTGAATTATACAAATTTTTATATCTACTCATAACTCACCACCTCATTTTGACTTTGATAAATTTCTTGATAAATACGATTGTTTTTTAAAAGATTTATGTGATTATCAAAGCCAACTACTTTTCCTTTATCTAAAACCAATATTTTGTCAGCTTCTTTAATGGTGCTAATTCTTTGAGCGATAATTACAACAGTTGTATTTTTAAATTTGTCTTTTAATTTATTTCTTATTTCATAATCTGTTTGATTATCTAAAGCCGATGCAGAATCGTCCATAACAAAAATATTTAAATCTTTTGAAATTGCTTGTGCAATTGAAAGTCTTTGCTGTTGACCACCAGAAAGATTTTTTCCTTTTTGACTTATTTCATAGTCTAATTCTTTATCAAAAGAATATACGAAATTTGCATTAGCTAAACTAATTCTCTCTTTTAATTCTTCAAAACTAATGTCTTTTTCTCTAAATTTTAAATTTTCTGCTATTGTTCCACTTAAAAGTTTTGTTTTTTGCAAAACAACAGAAATTTTTTTGTAATAATCATCTAGATTAATTTCATTTATTTCTTTATTATCAATATAAATTTGACCTTGATTTGGTTTTAGTTGGTATTCTTTTGTCAAAAGTTTAATTAAAGTACTTTTACCACTTCCCGTTTTTCCTATAATTCCTAAAGTCTTTCCATTTTCTATTTTAAAAGAGACATTATCAAGTACTGAATTAGTTCTATTTGGATATGAAAAAGTTACATTTTTAAATTCGATGCTCCCACTTTTAATTTTGTATCCATTTTCTTGTTTGTCAATTTCACTTTTTTCAGAAATTAATTCAATATATCTTTTTGCAGATGTCTGAGATCTAAAAAGTCTATTAATTGAAAACATAGTTCAAAATATAGAATTAGTTACCATTAATAAGTAAGTAGAAAATTGGTAAATTTGGCCTATTAATTCTGTTGTGTAAACTTTTGACCCGTGCGCTATGAACACTGCAATAATAATAAATATGAATGAATTTCCTAAACTTGAAATTATGTCGATTAAAGGTCAAAATGTTATAGAAATTAAATTGGCTTTTTTAGCTGTATTATATGCACTTTGGGCTGATTTATCATAATTTAAAAATCTTTTATTTTCTAAGTTATAAGATTTAATTAAACTTATAGCATTGATATCTTCTTTTGCAATATTGTTCAAAATATCCACGGTGTAATTTTCTTTTCTATAGAGTGGAAACACCTTTTTTATAGCAAAAAATGATCCAAAAATTATAAAAGGAATGATTACAAAAATACTAATTGATAAGTAAATGTTTGTTGTTATTGAAAAAACTAATCCTCAAATAAATAAAAATGGTGATAAAAACAAAGGTCTTACCATTGTTTGAAGTCCATCTTTAATTTTTTGAATATCGTTTGTAAAACGAGCAATTAAAGTTCCTTCATTATACTTATCAATATTTGTTTGGCTTAAATTTAAAATGTGTACAAACAATTTTTTTCTTAACTCGTATGCTCCAAAAATAGCAAATTTATTGCTTAATAAAGCTGACGTAAAGGTAACAATCATTAACAAAATCGCTAACGATAAAATCAGTGCAATTAAAATTGATAACGCTTGATTAAAGGATGGTGCATTTATATTCCAAAATAAAATTTTAATCACCGGTTCCGTTTGGTTATTTGCAGCCAATTCAATAACTTGTTTAATTATTGAAGGTATTAAAAACGAAATAAAAGGCTGAAACAAAGTTAAAAAAATAACCAAAAAAGCTAAAAATCTTAATTTTGGAGATAATAATTTCAAAATTTTAATCATTTTTTCTCCTTGTTATTTTTATCTAACTTTTTTTGATCTATTTGTTAATCTAATTTAAAGTATAGAATTAATACTTATTATATAATTCAATGTAGATTTTATATTTTAAAACTCTAAAATTAATTTAAGTTAGGAGCGTTATGTCAAATATTGATCGTGATCCAATTTTGTGCCAAGAAAGAATTGAAAAAAGAAGACAATTACTAATTCAATTACATCAAGAAAATTTAATTGAATTAGAAAATCCTGCTTTAGTTGAAATTGAAGAAGAAAATTACGGAACTTGTCAAGAAGCCAATTGCTTATTAAAAGAAAATGTTATCGATAAAAAAGAATACAACTTTAAGCAAAAAATTAAATGAGCTTGAATTATTGTTTCAATAACTATTATCATTTGTTTATTCTTATTGGCATTTTACATAGGTAGATTGGGAGCATAAGATGGTAATAAATACTGCATTTTTTGTAATTTTAGTTTTAATTTTGGTAATTGTAGCTATTATTTTGACAATCATTTTAGTTCCTTACTTAATAAATTTCATCAAGGAAAAATTACAAAAAAGTCAATACAACAGATTGGGTAGAAGTAGCCAAATACGTTTAATTAATCAATTGCGTGAAGCTATTGAATATTTATCAAAAAATAAAATCGGAGCATTAATTACGATTGAAAATAACGACAATATTGACAACTTAAGAACTGATGGAATAATATTGAATGCTAATATTAGTTCTAGTCTGCTTATATCAATTTTTAATAAATATAGTCCCTTACATGATGGTGCAGTAATCATTAGAGGAAATAAAATTTATTATGCTTCAACTTTCTATAAAATAACCAAAAAATCAATGGATAATCAATATGGTGCTCGTCATAGAGCAGCTATGGGAATTAGTGAATTATGTGATGCCACAACAATTATTGTTAGTGAAGAAACAGGTGATGTTAAATTTGTTAAAAACGGAACCTTTTACAATATAAGACTAGATAAGTTCCAAGAACAATTAATTAAATACTTGAAGGATTAAAATATGAACGAACAATCAAGTGAACATATTCTTTTAGATCAAATCAAAGAAATTGTTAAAAGAAAAGATATTTCAAAAGCAAGAGATTTAATAGATGAAATTACTAACGCTGAAATTGCTGAAGTAATTAATGAGTTGTCTTTAGAAGAACAATTAACTTTTTTAAGAATGTTGAAAACTGCTGATGCTGCTGAACTATTTTCATACTTGGATGAAGAAATTCAAAAAGAATTGGCACAAAGTTTTTCTGAAGAATGAGGAATGAAACTTCTTCAAAATTTACAAAGTGATGAACTAGCAGATATTTTAGATGAATTACCTTCTAACGTAACTTCAAAAATTTTGGCTTATACTCCAGCAAATAAAAGAGAAGATTTAAATAAATTATTGCGCTATCAAGATGATGAAGTTGGCAGCATTATGAGTATTGATATCTCAAGTATTAATAACGAATATACTTGTGAACAAGCCTTAAACAAAATAAGAAGAGATTACAATAAAAAAGGTGCTGAATTAGTTCATTATTATTATGTTGTTGATAACACTAACAAATTACTTGGTGTTTTAACACTTGAAGAAATAATTTTCTCAAACCCGGAAACTAAAATTGATGAATTATATTCACCAGTTGCTTCTGTGGAAGCAAATGATAAAAAAGAATATGCAGCACAAATTTTTAGTGATCATGATATGTCAGTGTTGCCAGTGACAAACAAAGAAAAAAGATTAATTGGAATGGTTACAAGTGATGAAGTTATTGATGTAATCAATGAGGAAAATACTGAAGATTTATATAAAATAGCAGGAATTACAACTAGTGAAAATGATGAGTGGGATTATTTGAAAACTCCATGATATAAACTAGTTAAAAATAGAATTTTATGAATTGTTATAACTTTAATTTTTGCAACAGTTTTCCAAATTTTCATAAACATTATTTTAAGTCTTTCTTTAAAAAATCAGACACTTGTTGGAAATATAACAGAATTTATTGCATTCGCTTCATTAATACCTGTAATTATTATGATTACAAATAACAGTTCAATTCAAGCTAATGTAACTATAACTAGAGCTATTAATTTACAGGAAATTGACCAAAGTACCTATAAAAAAGTTATTTTTAAAGAAATTATTACTGGATTAATATTAGGTTTTATAGTTGGTTTAATTAATTTTGCTAGACTTGCAATTTATTATTCAGCTAATGGTGATTTATTAGTAAAAAATAATCATATTCAAGTTACAAATATCATTATTTTAATGATTATTTCGTCAATTGCTTTATTTTTAATTGTTTTTATCGGAACATTTTTAGGAACTTTAATTCCAATTATTTTTGCTAAAAAACATAAAGATCCTTCATCAATTTCAACTGTCTTAATTAGTAACATTATAAATATAATTGCTGCTCTGTTAATGTTTTCAGCAATTATCGTATTAAAAATTCAGTAAAGATGCAAATGCATCTTTTTTTTACAAAAACACCAATAAAAAAGGCTGATTTCATCATTCAAATAAATTAATAATTTCTATAGTTATATTAATATGAATATTAATATATATAAATATGCTAAAATAATTAATATTATTTACAATCAACAAGGAGATTTCATGCATCAATTAACAATAAAAAAATTATTTAAAAACCCGCTTGCATACGATCAAAAAAATCTAACTTTTAAAGCATGAGTCGTTTCAAATAGAGGAAACAAAAAAGTTAGATTTTTAACAATTAATGATGGATCAACTGCTGAAAGTTTGCAGTGTGTAGCAAAAGAAGAAAGTTTAGGAATAAATGTTTTAGAAGCTTTGGATAATACACATTTAGGAGCTGCTGTTTTAGTTGAAGGTCTTTTAAAACATACACCAGAAGCAAAACAAAATGCAGAATTAGTAATATCTAAGTTTGAATTGTTGAAAGATTCAGATTTAGATTTTCCTATTCAAAAACAGCAAATAAATTTAGAAACATTAAGAGAAATTCCACATTTAAGACATAGAACAAACTTACTTAGAGCAGTATTTTTAATTAGGTCTACTTTAGCCTATGAAATCCACAAATACTTCCAAGAAAATGATTTTATGTATTTTAGTGCTCCTATAATTACAAGTAATGATGGTGAAGGTGCTGGAGAAACTTTTAATGTTAACGATTCAAATAGTAAAGAACCTTTTTTTGGAGAAAATAAAGCAACTTTAGGCGTTACAGGTCAATTACATGCAGAAAGTTATGCTTTAGGATTCAATAAAGTTTATACTTTTGCTCCAACTTTTAGAGCTGAACATTCAAACACTAAAAAACATGCAGCAGAATTTTGAATGATCGAACCGGAAGTTGCATTTTATGAATTAAATGATGTTATTAATTTAGCAGATGATTTATTGAAAACAGCAATTAAAAATACTATTGCTAAACATGAATATGAATTTAAATTCCTTGTTGAGAATGTTGATAATAATTTAATCAATAAATTAAATAAATTCTTGAATAACAAGATTTCAATTATTGACTATAAAGATGCAATTAATGAATTAGCTAAAGTTAGAGATGAATTTGAAGAAAAAAATATTACTTTTGGACTTGATTTAGCAACAGAACATGAAAGATATATTTCAGAAAAACTTTTTAATGGCCCTGTAGCAGTGATAAATTTTCCTAAAGAATTTAAAGCATTTTATATGCATCAAAATGATGATGGTAAAACTGTTGCTGCTTTTGATTTATTAGTCCCAGGTATTGGTGAATTAATTGGTGGAAGTCAAAGAGAAGTGAGAAACGATAAACTTTTAGAAAGAATTAAAGAAGTTGGTGTTTCTCAAGAAGATTTACAATGATATCTTGATTTAAGACGTTTTGGTAACGCAGGATCAAGTGGTTTTGGTATAGGATTTGAACGTCTTGTTATGTATGTAACAGGAGTAGACAACATTAGAGATGTCATCCCATACCCAAGAACTTCTGGAAATATCAAAATGTAGGAGTGATTTATGAAATTATCTATTATTTCTCCCAATATAAACAATGGAATAGTTTTGAATGAATTTTTAATTTCATTAAAAGAGCAAACTAATCAAGATTTTGAAATAATTTTAGTTTTAAATAATAACAACAAAAAAACTTTTGCAATTATTGAAGAAAACTTAACTTTTTTTGGTTCAAGATTAAAATTTATTTTAAACAATACAAAAAGAAATGCTCAAACAGATATTATTTCTGCTTTTCACCTTATAAAAGCAAAATATGCAACAATAGTTTTTCCTGATAATGAATTAAAAACTAATTTTGTGGAAAAACTTACTGAAGAATTGGATGAAAATTCTCCAGATGTTCTCGAATATTCTCCTAGATTAACTGGCACCGTTAAGTGAAAAGCTAAAAATAGATTATTGCCTAAATACTATGAAAACATCCAAAATTATCCAGAAATTTTAGCATATACATATCCTTTTATTTTCAATAAAGTTTTTAGCAAAAAAATCATTTTTAATTTTTTGAAATATAGGCCTTTAGAAGTAAAAGATTCGAAATTTTGTGTGGAATTAACATACTTTTTAATGCTTAGTGCTAAAAGTTATCAATATGTTGACAATTATTTCTTAAAAGAAGAAATTAACACTAATTTATGAATTAGCCCTCTTGGTTTTATTGAACAATTTCAAAGAGTTAAAGATTATCTTGAAGTTAATAATATCAAGCTTCTTCATGAAATTGAATATGCTGAATTACACTTTATACAAGTTATATTAGGCACAATTTTAATTAATTGAAAACATTCAATTTTTCAAAAAATAATTAAATCAGGAGAAGTGAATGCAGTCGTAATAAGAAATGAAAAAGCACTTAATTTAATCAAAAAATTTCTTGAAAAAAAACATAAAGAACAACGACTTTTTTTCACAACTAACCTTTACATTAATAAAGAAACTGAAGAATCTAGTTTTTTAAAGACAATACCTAACAGAAAAGAATGAGAAAATATTTTTAGCAAACTATAATGGTTTTACATAAAAATGCAAATTTTTGAACTAGATTTGCTACTAATTTAATTGATATTATCATTTTTATAGGTAGTGTTTTTCTCCAATATTACTTTTTGATAGTCGCAAAAGGAAATTTAAAAATTAATTTTTACATTTTTTTAATTTTTAGTAATTTAACTGCTCTAATTTTGTTTTTAGTTCTTCCTTCTTTTTTAGAAGGAAGAACATTAGGAATGGTTATTAATCACGTTCAATTTATTCATATTAATAAAAAAGAAAAATTAGTAATATGAAAATTAATTTTATTTAAAGCAATTTTTAACTTTTGATTGTGACTTCTAATTTCAATTATTTTTGTTGGTTTAATTAAACCAACTGAATTGGAAAATTTTAAAGATGCTACGAATGAAGAGATAAATAATAACTATCGATTTATTATTGCAAAGAGAATCATTAGCACACTTTCCAGTCTACTTTTCTTATTTACTTTAACTAATTATTTAATGGTAATAGGTAAAAAAAATAAAATTGGCCTTTTAGATATTATTTCTAAAACTAGAATTGTCTATTTAAAACACTATAAAAAAGAAGAATTAAGTGAAATGGTTAAGTTAATACCATTTAAAAACAATAATCAAGAATTCAAATATTTTAATAATTAATATTGCAAAGGAGGTGACGTATGTCACGGAGGGAAAGAATTTTAAAGGATTTAAATGAAGACCAAGAGAAAGCATTAAATTATTTTGATGGACCACTTAGAATTATTGCAGGTGCAGGAAGTGGTAAAACAAGAGTTTTAACAAGAAAAATAGCTTATTTAATAAATTGTTTAGCTATTGCGCCAAGTGAAATATTAGCAGTTACTTTTACGAATAAAGCAGCTAATGAAATGAATGAAAGAGTAATGCAATATTCAAATATTGATCCACAAAATACAACTGTTGAAAAACCCGAAATTTGTACTTTTCATGCACTTTGTGCCAAAATTTTAAGAAAAGAAGCACACTTTTTAGGTTTTAAGAATGATTTTCAAATTGTTGATGAAACAGATAAAAAAACCATTTTAAATAATATTTATAAAAATCATAATCTTTCAACTCAGGAAGTCAAATACACAAGATTAATTAATTTATTTTCAATGGCTAAAAATTCTAATTTTACAAGCGATGAACTTGTTTCTGAATTAAACCAGCGTGATAATGATTTAGCTTCACGCGATTCAAATAAATTAATTGGTCAAATGTTTGATGAATATAATGCTTTTTTAAAGGAAAAAAATTGTTTTGACTTTGATGACTTAATTATTAAAGTTAATGAATTATTTAATTCTATTCCCGATGTAGCTGATTTTTGAGCTAATAAGTATTCTTATATACTTGTGGATGAATTTCAAGATACATCAAAATTGCAATATGAAATTATTAAAAAATTAAGCAGTAAAAATGCACAATTAACAATTGTTGGCGATCCAGATCAAACCATATATTCATGAAGAGGCGCTGATGTTAATTTAATTCTTGATTTTGATAAAGATTTTCCAAATACTGAAACCGTTATTCTAAAAACAAACTATCGTTCAAGTCAAAAAATTTTAAATGCTGCCAACAGTTTAATTAAATACAACAAGAAACGTTTTAGTAAAGATCTAGTTACTGATAACAACTTGGGTGAGGAAATAGAATTTAATCATGCTTTTAGTCCTGAAGCGGAAGCAAGATGAGTTGTACAAAAAATTAATGAGTTGAAGAAGAAAAAAATTCAACTAAAAAACATTGCTATTTTTTATAGATCGAATTACTATTCACGCCCTTTTGAGCAAGAATTGGAAAAAGAGGGTATTAATTACAAAGTATTTAATGGTCAAAAATTTTTCCAGAGAAAAGAAATTAAAGATGCTCTTAGTTATTTAAGAGTAATTTATGATTTTAGTGATGTGTCATTAATTAGAATTATTAATACACCTGCAAGAAAAATAGGCGACGCCACTTTAGCCAAGCTTGAAGCTTTTGCAGAAAGCAAAAATACCAACTTACTTGATGCTTTAATTACGCATACTAAAGAACTGCCTGTTACTAATACAGTTCGTAACGAAATTATTAAGTTGTTAAATTCAATCAATCGCCACCATAAAGCATTGAAAAAATATTCAATTCACGAAACTTTAAACTCACTTTTAAAAGATGTTGAATACTCTGCTTATATCAAAAACGATCCAACTTTAAAAGGTGTTGGTGAAGACAATATTAAAGAACTTTTATCTTCAATTAAAACTTGAGAAAAAAACAATAATCCGCTAGGGAAAGGAATTAAAGAATATTTAGAAGAAATTTCTCTCTTTTCGGCAGGAGATGAATATGAAATGGGAACTAATTATGTTACTTTAATGACTGTTCATTCAGCAAAAGGTTTAGAGTTTGAAAATGTTTTTCTTGTTGGAATGAATGATAAAATTTTTCCACACCGTAGATCATTATCATCAAATAATCCTGAAATCTTAGAAGAAGAAAGAAGATTGGCTTACGTTGCAATTACAAGAGCTAAAGAAAGATTGTTCATTAGTGATAGCAGAGGATTTTTCCTTGACACTAATGAACCAAAAGTGCCTTCATTTTTCATTAAAGAAATGGGCATCGATTTAGATAACAAAATTTTACAAAACCAAGAAGTAACACTTGATTTTTCAATTATTCCTGAAGAACAAATTAAAGAAATTAACAAGAATATAATTCCTGGCGATATCATCGGTCATACTTTATTTGGAGAAGGAACAGTTTTAGAAGTAGATCAAGATAAAATTAGAGTTCAATTCGCTGGAAAAATAGGAATTAAAACTTTAAGCAAAAACCACAATGCAGTAAGACTTTTAAGCGCTAATAAAGAGGATTAGATGAACTCAACTTCAATTATTTTAATTTCTCTAGCAGTAATAATTTTAATTACTTTAATTTTCACTAGTATTTTTATCTTGCTTGGAAAATTAAAACAAGTTACAACAAATGGCCTTATTATTTTTAGAATTGATAATGAAAGAAAAACTATTGTTAGATTAAGTTCAACTAAGATGAGTAGTCAAACTAATTTTGATTCCACTAAATTGGGTATTGAAATGAGTAAATATTATGATCTAAATAGTTTTTTGTCCTTTTTTAAAGATGAAATAAGAAATCAAATTGTAAAATTTTTAGAAGAAAATGAAAATAATGAAAACATTATTACGTTTTATGGCCATTTACAAAAGGATAATATTACTAATTTATCTACTAAACGCTTGTTTAATTTACTAAAAATCAAAAAATTCCATGAAAATATTCATCTTAAAATTTTTAGAAGTAAAGAAGATAATAAACTTTATTGCTCTCTTTATTGAAATTTAAAGGTTAAAAATCAAGAGAATAATAAATTTCAAAAACTTGAAGATTTCAATAATTTAGTAGAAAATGTTCATGAAAATTTTTTGATTTCAATCGCTTTGGAAATTAAGCAAGAATACTTAATTAAAGATATAAATGATAATTTTATAAACAAGATTATTACTTTGCTTGATTTAAATAGTTATAGAGGTTTTTGAAAATTGGAAAATAATAATTTATTTATCTTTCTTTCAATTAATAATGAATTAAAGCTAAAAAAATTGAATAAATTATTAAGTAATAAATGTAATATTTTCAATAATACCCAACTTTTTAAGTTTTACATTAATAAACTTGTTTATTCAAATAGTTTAAAACTACAAAATTCAAATGATTTAGAAGAATTAAAAATTAAAATTCAATTCTTGATGCTTAATTATAAAAAAAGCAGTAGTTGATTATTAAATCAATCATTTGACGAATATCAAGCATTTAAAGACGAATTAAAATATTTTGAAACAAAAATTAACCATTTAGATTTTATTAAAGAAGTCTATGATGTTATTAACATTCAAACTAATTTAAAAGAATCCGAAATAAACATGGCTAGAATTACTGGTTTTGATAAAGATAAAATTAATTTCTATCAAAAACAAGAATACTATCGTAACTTAGCTTTACCAAAACAAAATTCTTTTCTTCTTCAAAATCATTCTTCACAATATCCTTTAGCAGTTTTTACTAATGCATATGATTTAGAGATGAATTATGAAAAAATATACAGAAATAATTCAATGATATTAATTCTCAAAAATATTGATTCTTCTTTTAATTTGAATGCATTAAATAATTTTTTTGAAAGAAAAAACGATGATCAAGTCCAAATTGCTTTATACATCGATAAATTAGATAATATTTCATACAACTTCATAAGAAAAAACTCTATTTCATGAATTGTTATTGGTGAAAATATTTCAAAATATCTCAACTTTAACACAAATTATTATTTAAAACTTTTAAACTTTTTAGAAATTTTTAGAGATTTAAAATTTAAAATCATTTATGAAAATCTACCAGAAAAACTAGATAGAAATATTATTCAAAAATTAAATATAAAATATAAATATAATAAATAATAGTGGGGGTGAATATGAAAAAAATTGGATTCATCGTAGATTCATTCAGCTGTTTAAGTAAAGAAGAAGCTAATCAAAAAGGATTTGGTTATTTTCCTTTTAGACTTGATTTAGACGATAAAGTTTATGAAGATGGCGTAGATTTAAGTTCAAAAGATATTTTAGAAATTATTGATAAAAGTCAAGATTATAAAACTTCTTTACCTCGCCTTGACATCATGGAAGAAGTTATTTCTCAAATGTCAAAAGAATATGATGATGTAATTTATCTTCCAATTAGTTCAACTCTTTCTGGTTCGCTTTCTGCAGCTAATAATTTTAAAAGCGAGTTTTCTAATTTTCATATTTATGATAATCAATATGTTGGTGAACAATTTTTAGAAGTTATTAAATACATTAAAAGAGAATATGAAAAAGGTGTTAGTTTAGATATTATTTTTGAAAAATTAAATGACTTCCAAAAAGACACCATCGTTTATATTCTTCCTCTTAACTTAAATTATGCTATTAAAGGTGGAAGAATTTCAGGTGTAAAGAAATTTTTATTAAAAGCCTTTTCAAAAGTAAAATTAGTTCCTTTTATTAAATTTGCAAATTCACAAAATTCAACTGCGGGAATTGCAAGAGGAACTAAAGGTGCAATTATTCAAATTGTTGAAAAAATAATAGATTTTACAAACCTTAAAAACATTGATGAAATTAACCAAAAATATAATCTTTACTTTATTCATGGTTTAGATCAAGAATTTAACCAAATGGTGCTTAAAATAGTTAAAGAAACAAAATTAGAAATTAATTCAAGTAAACTAAACTCTGGAGTAATAGCAGTGCATACTGGTCCAGAAGCTATTTCTTTATCAATTATGCCCAAAATTAATCAAGACTAATTAATGACACAATAAAGTGTCATTTTATTTTAATTTTTTATTTTAAATAAAAAATTAAAAAATACTCTTTAACGAGTATTTTAAATATCAATTACTTATTTTTGATTGCTTCAATAGCAACTAAAGTACCATCTTTAATAAATTCTAGTGTGGCACCACCGCCAGTTGAAACATGACTAAAAAGATGTGTTAAATTTTCTTTTTCAATAATAGCAGCACTATCACCACCACCAACAACAGAATAAACATCCTTTAATTCTGCTATGGCATTTGCTAATCCTAAAGTACCTTGTTTATAGTTCTCAAATTCAACTACACCTGCTGGTCCATTTCAAACAATTGTTTTAGCTTTTTTCATTGCTCTAGCAAATTTTTCAATAGTTTTAGGTCCTATATCCATTCCGTTATAACCATCTTGAATATCAACATAGTTAATTAGTGGTTCTGTATTTGCAAATTCTTTTGAAACTTTATAGTCAATTGGTAAAAAGACTTTTGCTTCTCCATGTGTGTTAAGAAATTCTTTGGCAAATTCCAAATTTTCCATGTCGACAATTGAATTTGCTACTTTTCTTCCTTTTGCAATTTGAAAAGTATATGCCATTCCACCAACAATGAATAAACGATCTACTTGGTTAACCAGTTTATTTAAAACAGGAATTTTATCGCCTAATTTATTTCCTCCCACAATCGCCATATAAGGACGTTGTGGATTATTTGTCAATTTTGAAAGCATTGCCACTTCTTTTTGCATTAAATAACCCATGGCACTTTCTTTTATAAATTGTGCAATTCCTACAGTTGAAGCATTTGCTCTATGTGCGGCACCAAAAGCATCATTAATGAAAATATCACCAAGAGAAGCTCAATATTTTCCAAGTTCTAGATCATTTTTGGTTTCTGCTTTGTTGTTTAAATCTTCAAATCTTGTGTTTTGAACTAATAAAACTTCTCCATTTTTTAATTTTTGAATAGCAGCTTCTAAGTTTTCTCCCTTTGTTTCTCTTACAAAAAGTACTGATTGTTTAAGAAGTCTTGATAATTCAACTGCTACAGGAAAAAGATCTTTTTCTATCAAATCTTTTTCTTCTTTTACTCTTCCTAGGTGTGAAAAAATAACTAATTTAGCATTTGAAGAAATTATTTTTTGAATTGTTGGTAATGATTCAACAATTCTTTTATTTGACATAATAATTCCTTTATTCATTGGAACATTAAAATCGGTTCTTAATAAAACTACTTTGTTTTCTAAAGTTAAATCATCAATTGTTTTTTTCATATTATTCCTCCTATAGTCATAATATTGCCGTTAAATAATTATATATAAAGACTTCTTTTTTATTTGTGATAAAGCCAACAAAAAAAGAAATTTAATTAGAAAATAAGTTTAATTATTTAATAAGTAAATTTTGCTTTGTGGTAAAATTTATTAGCAATGCCCGAGTGGTGAAATTGGCAGACACGCTAGACTAAGGATCTAGTGGAGCGATCCGTGCAGGTTCAAATCCTGTCTTGGGCACCATATCAGTAATGTACCGAAATTTCCGTTAAGGAAATTTTTATTTTTTAAAAAATTATGGCAAGCCATAATTTAAATATAAGTAAAAATTAGGGTTAAAAGAACAAAAAAGCATCCTATTCCAACTAAAGTGTAAAAACTTAAACGATAAATTTTATGATCTAATTTATTTTTTTGCTCTAAAGTTTTTAAATTCTTTTCCATATTTTGAATTTTGATTTTTTGTTCTAATGAATTACCTTTATTTTTTTCTTCCATGATACGAACTTTTAAAATTTGGATTTTTCTACTAGTACGATGTTTTAAATATGATGTTCCAAAACCATAAGTAATTAAAACTGGTACTAATCCTCCCGCTATATATGTTGCACCAACTCCTAAAAAAGTATCGGCAAGTGTTGAATTAAGATCTTTTTTTACTATTTCGAAGCTTTTTGTTTCTTTATTATAAATTAAAGTAAGAAAAATACTCAAACCGATTACTAAAGTTAAGAAAACAACTATGAAAAAGTAAATTAAGTAACCTTTACTAAAACCATCTTTGAAAGTTTTTTTTCAATGTTTGATAATCATATAAATAATTGTAATTGAATAAACATTTTTTAGTTTTTATTTTTCACTTTTTTAATCATTACTAATTTTGGTAAATTAGTTTTGGAATTTAATTTATCGCTAATTTTGTTAACTACTTCTAATTGATTTTGAATTCCTAAATAAGGTAAAGTTTTTATTTGATTATTATCATTTACAACTTTACTTTTTAAATCGAAATAATCAATTTTAAAAATAGTTCGCAAATCAACGAATTTAGCTAAATCAATGGTAGTTAATTCGCCATTTTCATTTAATCCTTCATTTTGTTTAATAAGCACAAAATCTTGTTCGTCTATTGAACTATCACTAAGTTCTTTTAAACAAGATACAAAGAACACATAATTTTCATCTTCAGCAATTAAAACTAAGATGTTAGATTTTAATTTCTCTCCTTTTACTTTTGTTAGAAAATCTTGATTTAATAAAATTGGTTTTAAAACAGGTAGTGCTGTTCCATAATTTTGATTTAATTGATAATTTTCCATATTTAAATCTTAAAATTTTTAAAGTTCTTTTAGTCTTTAATTTGTTTTAAAATAAAAGTCATTAGTCTTAGTTAATTTTTTTACTAATTCTTCTATGAAATAATCTTAAACAACTAATTAATCACTGTTAATTATTTGTGAATTATTAGATAAAAAAAATAACTTCCAAGAAAGTTATCTTTTTTAATTTGCTTAATTAGTTTGAATTCATTTGTGCAGCAACTTCAGCAGCAAAGTCAGTAACAACTTTTTCAATACCTTCACCAACTGCATAACGTGTTGCGGCTGTTAATTCTGAGTTGTGATTTGCTAAGTATTTTTCAATAGTTAAAGAATCTTCCATCATGAAAGCTTGTTTAACTAATACAATTTCACCTAATTTTTTGTCTAATGAACCTTGAAGAATTTTTTCTTGAATTTGTGCTGGTTTGTTTTCAAAACCAGCTGGTTTAACAAATTCTGCTTTAAATGTTTCAATTCTTTCAACAGGTACTTCGTTAACAAAAACATATTCAGGTTTCATTGCGGCTGCATGCATTGCAACGTTTCTTGCAATTTCTTCATTTGAACCTTTTACTTTTACAATAGCAGCGATTTGACCATTAATGTGAACAAATGAACCTAATGTTTCGCCTTCACTAGCTTCAACTACAGTAAATCTTCTGAAAGTAATTTTTTCACCAATAGTTGCAGTTAAATTTTCAGCTAATTCAGCAACAGTTTCTTTGCCATTAATTACAACGGTATTAGCATCAACACCATTTGCAACATTAGCAGCTAATAAACCTTGAGCAATTGCATTTGTTGCTTCTTTAAATTTTTCATTTTTAACCACAAAGTCTGTTTCGCAGTTAACTTCAACAATAATAGCTTTTTTATTGTTGCCAGCAATTGCTACCAATCCTTCAGCTGAAACTCTGCCAGCTTTTTTAGCAGCTTTGATTTTTCCATTACTTTTTAATCAAACAATTGCTTTTTCAACGTCTCAGTCAGAAGCTTCTAAAGCTTTCTTAACATCAACCATTCCACCGTTTGTTCTTTCACGAACTTCTTTAATTAAAGCTAATTTATCAAGAGCCATAATTATTCACCTCTCTCTTCAACTTTTTTAGCTTCTCTATTTGCTGATTTTGTGTAAGTTGGTTTTTCTTTTCTTTCTGATTCGAATTTTGGTAAAACAACTAATTCATCATCTTGATAAGCATATTTAGCTTTTCCGCCACGTGCAGTAGCAATAGCATCAGCTAAAAGAGTAATAATTAAATTAATACTTTTAGCTGAATCATCATTGGCAGGAATACCAAAGTCTACTGAATCAGGATCAGCATTTGAGTCTAAAATACCAATAACTTTAACACCTTTTTTACGTGCTTCTTTAATTGCAATTTCATCTTCAATTGGATCAGCAACAATCATGAAGTTAGTGGTTCCTTGCATTTTTCTAATACCTTCAAGATTTAATTGTAATTTTGCAAGTTTTTTCTCTAATTCAAGAGCTTCTTTTTTAGTACGATTTGGAAAACCTTCAGCAGCTTGTTTTTCTAATTCTTCCATGGTTTTTACACGTTTTGAAATAGTTGCAAAGTTGGTGAATGTTCCACCTAATCAACGTTCTGTTACATAGAAACTATTTGTTCTAAGAGCATTTTCTTTAATAGTTTCTTTAGCTTGTTTTTTAGTACCAACAAAAATAAATGTGGTACGTGGATTTGAAGCCATTTTTGAAAGAAGTTTATAAATAAATTCTAAACGTTTCACTGTTGATTGTGTGTCAATAATGTGAATTCCACGTTTAGTTTGAGGCAATAAGAAATCTTTCATTTTTGGATTTCATTGGCTTGATTTGTGGCCAAAATAAGTTCCTGCTTCTAATAATTTATCTCTTGAGATAATTGGTTTTACTTTTTCTTCAACTTTAGGAGTTGAAGTTGTTTGTTTTAATTCTGTTGACATATTTAATTTGTATCCTTTAGTTTGTTAGTCTTCCCATTGTTTCTAACACCTAGCACTTTTTCTCAAAGCACACCCAAGTGAATCCGCAATAGTGTGTTATAAATTTGATCAAATTTGAATTTTAAAAATTCTTTAATATTTTATATTAAAAGTTTAAAAAACTTATTTTATTTTTTTAAAAAAATAAGTCACTTATGTGACTTATTAATTTAGTTAACTATATTTGTGATTTTAATTCTTGGTTTCTTTTTTCATATGATCTTTTCTTAATCATCACTACTGCAGTAAGAATTAAAAGAATTACTAACAATGTTAAAAGAATCACATAAACTCAAAATAATGAGTTTCTTTGCGCACCTTTAACTTCTTCATCAGTAGCTTGACCTAAAGCAATCATTTCTTTTAATTTAGTATCTAAATTATTAACTGATGTTTCAATATTGTTTGGATCTAAAGTTACATCAATAGCATTGTCTTTTAAAATTGTATTTACTTGTTGTAAAAATTCATCACAAGCTGCTTTTGTTTCTTCATCATTGTGTAATTTAGTTAATAATGAGATTAATTCACTTTTACTTGTACCAAATCATGCACTATCACTTGCAGTTTCTGCATTATTTGTGTTGTGTGTTTCGTTAATTGTATCAACTTTTTCAGTATATGATTTTGAACTATCTGCAGCTGTTTTTAATAAAGTAATGTATTTATTTAAATCTTGGATAATGTGTTTAAGATCATTAGATTTTCTTTTTGAAATTGCTGCAGTTGTTGTTGCTGCAATGTCTGAAGAAACTTTAGCAACATAAATTGTGTATGAATCAACATTTGTATATGCTTCTGGTGTTCTGAAAGGCTTTAATTTTTCATCAATTGTTTCAAGTAAAGTTTTGTAATTTTTAAAATACACTTCTTGATATGCCAATTGTTTTTCATCCAAAGTATTTATAGTAGCTAAAGTATCAACTACATCTTTAGAAATAGCTAATAATGCATCTTTTCAGTTACTTAACATCGTTGACATGTTAGCTAATAATTTGTATTCTTCTCAAGTTGATTCTCATGATTTATCTTTTGTTTTGAATGCTTCTATAAAATTGCCAAATTTGGTAACTTCGGCTTTATATGTCTCAACAAAACTTTTAATTTTATCAAAACCTAAGAAAGTAGATATTTGACTATTTTCAGTTTTCTCAATTAAAGTTTTAATAGTTTCATCAAAATATTTTGAAAAACTTTCTAATTCAGTTTTTTGTTCTAATAAAGCACCAACATTTTGTTCTTGATATTCGCTAAGATTTGATGGAGCAGCTGATAAAGCAACTAAAGGTAAAATTGCAGCAGATGAAGCAGTTAAAATTCCAATAAATTTATTTTTTAATTTCATAACTACCTCCTAAGCTGATTGTCCTTCTAATTCTTTGTTTGCTTTTTGTAAGTTTCTTGTTTTTTTCAATTGAACCAATAAAATTACAACAATAACAAGTAGAACTGCTGAAATTCCAACTACTGTTCAAATTTCATTTAATCTTCTTGTGTAAGCTTCTCTAATTCCATCTGCATTTTCTTTTGTTTTTAATAATTCATTAAGTTTTTCTCTTAAGTTTGCCAATGAATTTTCTTTATCATCTGGATTAATAGTAACATTTAAGTGATTTGCTTCTAAAACTTTATTAACTTCTGCAAATAAATGTTTTTTATTTGCTAATTTATCTTCAACTAATTTGATTTCACTTAATAATGAAATTAATTGTTCTTTACTTTTTGCAAATCAAATTGAATCAGTATTTTTTGAATCTTGTGTTTCATCTGATTTAACATTGTGAAATGCTTCAATAGCATTCACTTTTTCTTCATATGTTTTATTTTCATCTACAGCAATTTTAAGAATTGAAACATAAGTGCTTAAATCATCAATAATATTATTGATGTCATTTTGTTTTCTTGTGTTAATTGCTGTTGTGATTTGTTCAGCTAATTTGATAGCTGACATTTTGATTTCATCTGTATATGAATCAACAGTTGTAAAAGTTTCTAGCATTTTAAATGCTTTTAAATCACCTGAGGCTAATTCTTGATCAATTTTATCAATAACAGCTTTAAAGTTATTAAAATAAGTTCCTTTGTAATCAATTTGTTCTGCATCTAAAGCAGTTAAAAAATCATATGTTTCAAGAGCATCTTTAGAAATTCTATATAAAGCATCTCTTCAACTTTCTAAAATACGTCCCATGTTTTCTAATTTTTTTGCATATTCAGAAGTTGTGCTATCACTTGCTTCTTTACTTTGATATTCTTTAATAAATTGATCAAATTTATTATTTTCCGCTTTAAACTGTTCTACTCATTTATTTAAAACACTAAAACCAAGATATTTAGTTTTATTTGACGAATTAATAAAAACTTTAGTGTTTTGTTCAAAATAATCTATTAATGCATCAAAACTTGATTTTAATTGCAAAAATTTACCAATTTCATTAAATTGAGTTGTTTTCGTATCTTTTGAAGTTGTTTCTTTTTCAATAGCCGGATCCACCAATTCTTCTAGATCTTCTGTTCCTTCTTTTTCTTCTTTTTCAGAAACTGATAAAACAATTGGTAAAGCTAAAATACTCGGAATTCCAAGAATGCCAATAAGTTTTCTCTTAAATTTTAATTTCATAATTTCTCCAATTAATTTTTTATATATCTACCACTTATTACTAATACTAAAGTTTATTAATTAAATTAATATTAGTGTGACATATAAATATTTAAAATTATATTAGAATATATAAACTTTGCAATTAAATACTATTAGTTTTTATTTTTAATTTGTAAGTATTTTTATCAAACTCAATTATTTCATTATCTTTAAGTTTGTACATCAAAGTTTCAAAATTTTTAAAAACATTATTAATAAGAAAGACAAAAAATGAAAAAGTTACTAACATTGCAACCACGTCATTTTGACAATATTCTTTTAAATTTTCAGTAATTTTTGCTCATTCATTATCTAAAATTACACCATTATAGCGATTAATAGCTGCTTGCATTGCTAAGGTTCCATTTTTAATTTCTAAATCTTTATATTCTTTGAAAAACTCACTATATCTAAGTTTTAGATTATTTTTGGTAATTAATTTTTCAATATTTTTGATACTTTTTTTGCCTAAAAGTTCATAGATAAAAAAGTTTTTGTTTACTTTCTTTTCTCCAAAAGCATATATTTTGCTTGCAAATGCATTTTGTGTATATTTTGCTGGGTCTAATGATAAACTATGTTCTATTTCATTAGAATGACGATTTTGATAATGGATGAAATTATTAGTAATTTCAAAACAAAAATGATCAAAAATTTGACTAGATTCAAGAAAATCTTTTAAATCTAGCGTATTAGAATTTATATGGTTAACAATTTCTCAAAAATCACTAGCTGTGAAAATGTTATATTTTTTTAAACCTTCTATAATTTCATGTTTTTGATAAAAAAACGCATTTTCTACAGCTTCAGCAATCTCTTTATTTCGTGTATTTTCATAAGTTTTATTATAAACAATGTAAAAATCCGCTTTATTGCTATAAACTTCAATAATATTATCTACTATATCTAACAAAGTTATTCCTAATGGATCTTTGACAATATTTTTGCAATATTCACCTTTTTTATAGATAATTTCTCCATTAATTGTTTCAATAATGGATACTTGGTTTGTAATTTGTCGATAAGGAGCAAAACCATCTAAAATTGGAGTAATTGCTGAAACACCTTCATAGTCATATCAAATATATCGTTTATCTTGCTTTAGATATTTACTTACTTCATATAAAGCACCTAAAGAAAAATGATTAGGAATTTTTTTAAGATTATTTACATATGCTGAAAAGTCATCAACATATTGTTGATTGAAGGGAAGTTTTGAGCTTAATTTTAAAATACCGGGACTAAATTGATTCTTAGAACCTAGTATTTTAAATAAAATTTGATTTTTTAGTTTATTGTTGCGACCATAAAATTGGTGAAAATCTTCATCTAAAATTAATTCATGATTTTTATTAAAATAAGTTGGTAAATTTTCAAAATAACCTTCAATTATTTTGTTTATATGTTGGTCAAAATTTCCGAATTCGCCTTCTTCAGAATACAATTCAAATTTAGAAGAAAATTCTACTTTCGGATCTAAATCATTTTTATTTACTGTTTTAAATTTAATTTTACCTAATGGTTTTTCTTCATAAATTGCTTGCATGAAAGTGTATTTAGGTAATATGAACTTTGAATTTTGATAAATTTGACCGTTATTAATTAATTTTATTCAATTTCATTTTTCTTCTTTGTAAGTTTGAGGGGTCTTAACTTTAGATGAAAAGGCACTTGATTTACTTTTTTTGCTTAAACCGGGATTAGCAGCTTCACTTATTGTAAATTGAATTTCACCTTGTTTAATATTGTTTGCATTAGCATCAAAAAGAATCATTTGAATAGATTTAACAGGTAGATTGTTATATTTAGCTAATTGGTATATTCAATTGGCTTGTAAATAATCTGTTACGTTATTTCAATCTTTAAATTTTGCTAAATAGATAGTATGGTTTTTTTTATCATAAGCAAAAGGTGATGCTTTAAGATAAAAATTAATTAATTCTGTGCTTAATTCCACTGTTTTATAGTTATATATGAAAACTGGATTAATAATGTAATTAATTTTGTCATCTTGTAAAATCTTTTCCATTTCTTCTTTTAACATATCTACTTTTTGTAAAGTATTTAAAAAATAAATATTTTCTTGATTAGTCAAATTTCAAATCTTATAAATCAAAAAATTGGTTAATTGCTCATTAACTTTATCAAAAATTAACTTATCTGATCGTTGACTATAATCTCAATTTTTGTCTTCAGCTTGCTCAAAAATACGATTTCATATTTTTTCTGCTCTTGCGGAATCATCATCTTCTTCATCCTCTTCATCATCTAAAGAGGCATCAAAAAAATCAAATTCAAAATTACTTTTTTCGTCTTTGAATAAGCTTTCATCGTCATATAACTTTAAACCATTAATGTCATATTGAGGAATTTTATAAGTTACATTGTCACTTTCTTTTTTTTCTCAAATGAAATAAGGCTGCATAATATATGAATTAAAGTATTTTTTAAAATTTATAGTCACGTTTTTTATTTCTTTACTACTCAAAATTAATGTCCTCATCTATTTTTCCCATTGTTTTTCATTTGTTAAATAATTCTCTTCATTCTTCTTCATTGTGACATTTTAAATATTCGACTTGATCATTGTCTCGTGGTAAACGATAAACAGGTGATATTCCTAATTGCGTGTAATTAGTTCAAAATTTCTTTACTTCATTTATGTCATCCTGAGCCATCTCTTTATTAACTTTAAAAGTAAACATATCTGTTTGTTTTTCGAAATCAACATTGTCATAATCATAATAGTCGTTTTCTTCAAGAAAAGTTCCTACAATTGAATAATAATCATAACCCAATAAATAAGCATAAAGTTGAGCTTGTTTTTTGTAGTCTTCTGGTAAATTACCAGCTCTTCATGCATCTCTTTTTTTCTTACCGACTGCTTTTAATTCTAACACTAACTTTCTTGAGGGTATTAAACCATCAGGCACTCCCCCAATAATTCGATCATTTTTAAAATAATCATATCCTACTTCCGCTGCTTCAATGTGCTTGATTTCATCATTTTGAAACTTTTGCTGTAAAAATTCAATAACTTTTGGTTCTAATGCAACCCCAGCATTGATGTATTTCATTTGTAAAGGCGGAAGATTTAATCTTGCAATAAAACAAAAAGCTAAAAAAGGGCTTTTAAAAGCATCTGTTTGAAAAATGTTGCCAATTGAAGAACCACCAAATTTTTTAAATCTTTGCATTATTTTAGTATCGTCTAAAAGTTGGTAATGATATTGCGGGCTAAGTGTTAAAACTTGTTTTTTTTCATCTAAAAAATATTCTTGACCATTATAAGCTCTTTTTTTAAAAGATGGCATGTTTCTCCTTATTTATAGGTTATTTGGTTAAAAGAAAATAAATGTTTTAATGAATGGTTACTTTAATTATATAGTACTTTATTAAATCTTGAACTAGTGCATTCAAATGTCTATTTTTATTTATTCTAATTGTAAAACTTTCTTAAGGTTTAAAAAGAGAACAAAACAAAAATAAAAAAAGCGTCAATTAACGCTTTTTTGGATTATTAATTAATTTTGGAGAAAAAATTAATTGTTTTTGTTAACATTTGAAATTCACTTATTAACCTGTGATTTAGTTCCATAAACATAATGTTCCTTTTCAACTTCATAGTTGTGAGGAATTTGAGGAAATTGTTGTTCTTCTAAGTAGTCGAGATCAAATGAAACATTTTGGAATTTTTCATTTGCATTTGAAATTTTTGGAATTGCTTTAAATAAGTTAATTGTGTAAGGATGATAGGGTTGCGCGTAAATTTTTTCAGTTTTACCATGTTCCACAATTTTACCGAGGTGCATAATTTGAACATTATCCGCAATATATTCAATCATTGATAAATCATGTGCAATGAAAATAAGTCCAATATTTTTCTCAACACATAAGTCTTTTAACAAATTAACCACTTGTGCTTGAATTGAGATATCTAAAGAAGCGATTGGTTCATCAGCAACAATAACTCTTGGTTGAGTAATTAAAGCCCGAGCAATAACAATTCTTTGTAATTGACCACCTGAAAATTCATGCGGATAACGATAAGCAAATTGTTTTAGTAAACCAACATCTTCTAAAGCTTTATAAATTGTAGTTTTATAAAGTAGATTTGCAATCTTCATTTTTGCAAATGGGATTGAATATCTACTATCAAAGAAGTTATAAACTTTTTGTCATTTTTGATTACTATAGTTTTCTGCCTCACTATTAGTATTTTGTTGATTATTAACTAAGTTTTTGTCAACTCATTTTTGATTTACACCTAAAAGAATGTAAATGTTATTAATATCTTTTTTAAGATATTTTCTTTCAATATGGAATGATTTTAAAGTATCTTCTCTAGTTAATAAATCTGATTTGTATGATTTAAGAACTGTTTCAATTGTCTTATTATCTTGATTTGGATTATTTTTTATAGACTCTTCAATAAATTTAAAGTATTGTTCTTTAACCTTGGCAAATTCTTCATTACAGAAAGTTTGCAAAGCAACTAATTCTTCATATTTAGTTTTAGCTGCTTTAATTTCTTCACTTAAATAAATAATTTTTTCTTTAAATGATGAAAGATAGTTTAAACGATCTTGAGCATAATTACTTTTAGCTTCTTCCAATTGACCTTTAGCTAAATTAAGTTGTTCTTGGGTAATTTCTGGAGTGGTATTTTCTTTAACAATTTTTTCTAAAACTTGAATTTTTTCTTTAAAATCTTCGTCTTTTTGAGCAAATTTTTGTTCTTGTTTAGTTGATTTATTAGCATATTTACCATGATCAAAAGCAAAATTCTTTTGAATAATTTCAGTTAGCACTTTTTTAAGTTGTTTTTGATATGGGACTTTATCTAAAAATTGTTCATAAAATTTTTTGTTGTAAGTATCTAATTCATTGATTAGCTCTCTAATTTCATCATAGTTTAGATATTGACAATCATTAATTAATTTTTTCAAGACAAATGCTCTATTTTGATATAAAAGTTCATTTTTATAGTTGTATAAGTAAAAATTTAAATCACTTGTCATTAAACGACTTAAATTAATTAAAGATTTTTCATTTTTTGATTCAATAATGAAATTATGAATTACATTTCTAGCATTTTTGACAAATTCTTTTTGTTCTTTAAGAAAAGTTTTGTATTCTTTTAAAGTTTTACTCAAATCTTCTTGAGCTTTGAATGCTGAAGATGACATTTTTGCTAATTTTTCTTGATGAGCCAAATGTGTTTGTGCTTTTTCTAAAGCTAAATCAACTTGTGGCAATTTTTTACTACGGTATTGTTTTTGAATTTCATAATAATATTCAATCAATTTATTTGTATTTGAATACATGTTATTGATAATAACACTTTCAACTTGTTGTTTTTCATCTAGATAGCTGAAAAATGAGTTGAAATTATCATCAAAATCTAAATCTTCCTGAAATTTAAAATTGCTAAAAGTATTTTTTCATCTAGTAAAAAGTGGTTCAGCCAACTTATTAATTTCAACTAAATTAGCTAATTCTAATTCCATAGCTTTAATTTGGAATTGATATTTGAAAGCTTTTTTAACTTTTAATCAGTCTTTAAAAATATCGCTAATTCTTTCTTTAATAATTCCATTAACTAATAAAGGTTCTTTTAAAATTGTAAAAATATTTTGTTGACTATTCAATGAAGCATGTGGATCTTGAAAAATCATTTGCACATTTTTGTGTAAAAATTTTTTCAAGCTATTTGAAATTTTCTTACCAGAAATAATTTTGCCATCTAATCTTACAAACCCGTTGAATTCATCGTAAAGTCTAAGAATAGTACGCCCAACTGTGGTTTTTCCTGAACCAGATTCTCCAATTAAACCGACAATTTCTCCCTCATGAACGTCAAAAGATACTCCATCAACAGCTTTGTTTATAAAGCCTTGATTAACAAAGTATTTTTTTAAATTATCAATTGATAAAATAACTTTTCTTTCACTTTTATTATTCATAATCTTTAAAGGCATCCTTAAATAATTTTAAACGTTTTAATAAATCATCTGAGAGAGTAACTTTTGGCGCATCTGGATGTAATAATCAAGTTGCAGCACTATGTGTTTTGGTAATTGGAATAAGTGGAGGTTCTTTAATAAAATCAATTTCTAAAGCATAATCATTACGTGGAGCAAAAGGATCACCTAATGGCAAATTAGCCATATCTGGTGGAGTTCCTTTAATGTTAAATAATTTTTCATCTTTAGTTTCAGGAATAGCTGAAATTAATGCTCATGTGTAAGGATGTGCTGGTTGGGTGAAAATTTCTTTTTTTGTTCCTCTTTCCACAATTCTACCTGCATACATTACATAAATGTAATCACAGAATTTAGCAATAACTGAAATGTTGTGACTAATTAAAATAATTGCAATATTGTATTGCTGTCTAATACTTTCAAAGAGAGAAAGTACAGAAGCTTGCACAGTTGGATCAAGTGCAGTGGTAGGTTCATCAGCAATGATCACATCTGGTTTAAGTGCTACTACCATGGTAATAACAATTCTCTGTTTCATTCCACCAGAAAGAGTGTGTGGATAAGCTTTGAAAATAGCATCAGCATTTCTTAAACCAAATTGTTTAAGTAAACCAATAAGATATTCCCTTTTTTCGGTGTATTTTTTGTTTTTTCACTCACTGTTAGTATTTAATGCATCAAGTAATTGTTTACCAATTGTTCTTGTTGGATTTAATGAAGTAAGTGGATCTTGTGGAATATAGCCAATTTTTTTACCACGAATAAATTGTCAATGACTTTGTCTTTTAATTTTAGTTAATTCTAAATCATCAATTTGAATTTTATCAGCAGTAATAATTCCATTGTGATTTACATTAATTAATGTTTTTGAAGTAACCGATTTACCTGAACCGGATTCACCAACTAAACCAACAATTTGACCTTTATACACATCTAAATCTAAACCACGTACAATGTGAATAGTTTTCTTTCAACCTGTTGAGAAACTTACGTGCAAATTTCTTACTTCTAAAACTTTATTATCTGTTAACGGAGTGGTTCTAATTTTGTCATAGAAACGCTCTGTAGCAGATGTGTTATTTTTAGTTTCATAATTAAGATTTTGTTCTTGTTTCATATTATCTTCTCTTTTTCTTTGCCATAACTCTTGGATCTAAAGCATCATGAAGACCAAGGGCAATAAATGATAGTGAAAGTGAGATTGAAAGTAAGATTAAAGCTGGTAAAAGAATAATTCAGATATTTGCACCATATTCAGCATTAGCGCTAATTAATAATTGACCTAAGTTTACATCATTTGTTTCTCTAAAGAAACCAAAGAACGCAAGTGATGAAATTCAAAGAATAATACCAGGAATGCTTCTAACAAATGAATAAGCTAATTTACCAATTACAGCTGGTAAAGCATGTACAAAAACTTGTCTTGTTGTTGAAGCACCAACTGCTTTGGATGCATTAATAAATTCTTCATTTTTTACAGTAATAACATAAACTCTGGCAGTTCCAACAAATCCTGGTCATCCAACTAATGAAAGTACCACAATCAAAGTAATTTCGCTCGTTCCAAAAACAGAAACAAAAATTAAAATTCAAATAAGAGTTGGTGCTGATTCGAAAATATCAATTAAACGCATCACAATAGTATCCAATAATGATCCTGCTTTAAAACCTAATAGAGCTCCAAGAGAAATACCAATAATTGCTTGAATTATAGCAATAATTAATGAAATTTTAATTGCTCTTCAAGTTGCGTATCATGTTCTTGTTCATACATCATATTTAACTGATGTTGTACCTAATAAAGTATTTAAATCAGTTGATGCTCATAACTCATTCACTAATGATTGAGTAATTGCTACACCAGCTTCTTCTTTTTGATTCAATAAGGTAATTAAATGATTTAATCTAAAGAAATCATAAGCGTTGTAAGTGTAGTGATATTGATTTCCTAACAGTTCCCGATGAAGATTAAAACTTTTTATATTATTAACCAAATCCTTATGTTCATAGTTTTGTAAAAAGTTTGTAATTTTGTTATATGTTGCAGTAAAGTCTCCATTTGGATCTGCAATACGTTCTGCAATGGGTGCATTGTAAGGTGGTAAATCACTAGTATACGCTAAAGATGAAACTTCTTTATTAGGGCTAAATGAAGATGTGGCCGGAATTATTAATGACATTATGATTATTGTAAAAAAGACTATAACAGAAATAATGACAGCTGGATTAGTAAAAAATCTCTTAACAATTTCAACCCCTAATTTTTTTGGTTTTCCTGCGATAGAAGAAGATTTTTGAGCATCAGATTGAGCTAATTTAACTTTTAACGCTAAATCTTGATTTAATTTGTATTTTTGATTAAATTCATTAACATTAAGCGCCATTAACCCCTCCTTGCTTTGTTATTTGTGTAGCAAATAATTCTTTTTCTAATTTTCTTCTTTCTAAATAAGCTTTGAAAAACATTGTATAGTTACGTTTTGATTTAGAAGTATAAGTAATTCTTGGGTCAAGAATTAGATATGCTAAATCAACTAAAATAGCTGCAAATAAACCAATTAATGTAAAAAACAAGGTTGAAAACATTATGACATTAATTTCTCCTGTTGAGAAACCATTTAAAATAACTTGACTTGTTCCTTTAATTCCTCAATATTGTTCAATAATCACTGAACCTGAAAGAAGACCTAAGAATGAACCAAAAATTAAACCAAATAGTGGTATGAATGAATTTCTAAGTACATATTTAAAGAAAATTTGAGTTTCACTTAATCCTTTTGTTTTAGCAATTAAGACATAGTTAGAAGTTAACACAGTTATAACCATATTTCTTGTTAAAATCACCCCTCCTGCAAGTGATGACAGAGTTGAGACAATAATTGGAGGTAAATAAGCAACAAAAATAGTTCCAAAACTTTCATCTTCAAAACGAGGCACTACTGGTAGAATACCTAATTTAACTCCTATGGCAATAGCTAAAGGAGCAATAATGAAAGATGGTAAAGCTACAAAAATTAAAACAAATACGTTAATTGATGAATCAATCAATTTCCCACGTTTATAGCCAGCAAAAATTCCTAATCCAATTCCTATTACTAATGAAAGTAGCATACTTGGCAGAGTGATAAATGTTGTATTTCGTAAAGGTATAAAGAATAATTGTGGTAATGTTCTATATTGCTCAGGGTCTGGATTATTAGCTGGGTTGAGAACATCACCAAACTCTCCACGGAAAACGCCTCCAATGTATGCAAAATACCTGATTAACACAGGTATTTTGGCTCCAGGAATACTATTTCCGCCAGCATCAATCACAGCGTATCTAATGCCTCTTTCTAATTCTAAATTTTGAAGATAGGCATCAAATGTTAAGTTGGGATTATTTCTGCTGATTTTTGGATATTCAGCTTCTGCGTATGATCTAAGAGGATTACTCCCAAAAACAGATACAAGCACATATACAAAAATGGAAATAACAATTAATGTGAGAATTGCAAATGCAATTCTTTGAAAAATGTATTTTAACATTAGTTAAAAATTTATTTGTTTGTTTTTTCTTCTACTACAACTTTTCAATCTGCGTAATTATCGAAATCAGATCCAAGAACAACAGGGTAAAGATAGTTCTTATTAACTAGAATTGGTCTATAACTTTCAATTGTTTTATTACTTTCATTTACATAATCGTAATCTAAGTAAGTTGAAAATTCTTTCATTAGTTGAACAAGATCTTCATTTTTTTGTTTGCTTACATAGTCATATCAGAATGAAGCTGATCATAAACTTGTATCAGGATTATCATTAAGGAATTGAACTCTTTGAGTGTCAGGATTTCTATAAAGTTTATAACGATTTGTTGTTGAATCTAAAACAAATTTAACTTGATTAACATATCCAAATCTATTGTTTAAGAAGTTTGGATCAACCAAATAAAGTTTTTCTAAACTTAATTCTGTATCTGAACCCTCTTTAATAAATTTGTGAGTTTTTTCATATTCTAAAAGACCATCAGCTAATTTTGCAATTTGTGGGAATAGAGCTTTGAATTTGTTGTATTTAGTTTCATCTGAAGATTTTAAAGCATAAATTTGAGTAAGTTGTGGCAATAATTGTGAAGTAGTTGTTAGTCCATCGTAACCTGAACCAATTGAATCATAATCATAACCTCAAGCAGTTCTTACATAACCATTTAATCCTGATCTAGTAAATTCTTCTCATTCTCCTTCAGCTTTTGTGAAATAAACTAATTCTAAATCAAGTCTACTATTAAGTTCTCTAGCTACTCTTGCTAGATTTTCAACTCTTTGTTGTGTTTTGCTGTCAAGATTTGTAAATAAGTAGAATAAGTTAACTTTGATATTGTGACCTGCATAATCAGGATATCTTCTATCAAATTCATCAAGTACTTTTTTCATTTCATCTTTTAATTTGTCAAAATATACTGATTTAAGTTTTTCATTATCATCTGATTTTGAACTAGCATATTGTTTGTTATCTTCAAGTGATATTTCATATTTTGGTTCTGAGTCAGTGCCAAAATTGATTTTGTTACCATCTACATCAATTGCATAAAGTTTATTAATTTCTGAATTAGCTTCCAATGGTGTTTTGTATTTAGCAGTTTCTTGATCTGAACCACCAATTTTTGAATCTGAAGCCACTTTAGCAAATCATGGTTGTTGTAAGTCATTTGATTGAATTGACACAACTGTATTTCAGTTAATTGCTGCTTTAAGTATTGATCTAAAAGATAAACCTAAACCTAAAATATATTCATCAGTTGGTTTTTGACCTGCCGCTAATTGTGTTCTTGTTAGTCCTCAATTTATTAAGGCATATTCATCAGTGAATTTGTATTTTTCAGGATTATCGGTAGTTACTGGATATGCATTTTGCAAGTATGAGTAGTGTGGAGTATTAGTATTTTTAATTTGTGTGTATTGTAAACCAAATTTACTTGGATTGCTTTCTACTTCTAATTTTTGCTTATCAGTTAATGAAGAATATGGAACTTGTGTAAGTCTTCCAGATTTATAAAGATTAAAGGTTCTGTCTCTAAAAATGTTGGCATCAATAGGTTGTTGGAAATCATTTGTGATTTTAACAATGTTATCTGTTGAATTTACAAACTCTTCATCATAAAAGTGAGTATTTTTAAAGAATTGTTGTCTAAGATTTTTAAGTCCTGTAGTGTAGTAGTAACCATTAAATAAATTATTTTTAACACTTACACCATATCAATAAATTCCTGATTTGAAAGCAATACTATCTTTATCTAATGTACTTAATGCGTAGTAGAACTGAGCGGCATCTTCAGGAGCATCACCTAGATAGTTGTAAACAAAATCTAATTTAGAATCTTTAATATGTGCTTTAAAGTAGTTAAGTATTGACACTGTTAAATCAGATAATCTTTTTTCAGCAACATTTTTTTCTTCTGCTGCTGCATTAGTTTTAGTTTCATTAGCTTGGATTTCACTATCCACAGTTTGAAGAATTTCATTTGCTTTGTTTAAAGTAGCTTTTTGTTCATCTGTTCTTTGTGCTTCAGCAATTTTTTCAATAGACTTTTTGTCTTCTTGAGCTTGTTTCTTTTTGTTTTTAGAAGCAGCTAAATCAGCAGCTGCATTTTCATACACAGTAGTTTTTTCTGTTACAACAGTTGTTGCTTGCGCAATTTCTGCTTTTTTGGCATCTGCATCTGAAACTTGTTTTCAATAATCTTCTGTAAGTTTTACAATTTTAGCGTTTTGTTCTTCGATATAGTCAGATGGTGCAGCAACAAATGTAAGATCTTTTTCAAACATTTTGTCATATAACTCTTTAAAATTATATGAATCACTTGAATTTCCACCGCCAACAGCCTCAAAGCTAATAGCTTCTTTATTTTTAATAGATTCTGGCAATGAATCTGCTGTTAATTTGGTAATAAAGTCATTTGGATTATTAAATTTTGAAGAATCAATTCCATAAAGTTCAAATAAATATTCGTTAGGATATCTTACTTGATCTGTGAAATAAATGCTAGTTTTTTCCAATAATGTTTTTCTTGTTAATCTATCAAGATAAAGGCTTCCACCATGCTCATGTCTAAAGTCAGTGTCAATAGCTTTTGTTCTTCATCATGAATATAAAATATCCTTTGTTTTAACTGTATAACCTGTGTCATTGCCCTGACTATCAACTCATTTAACACCTTCTCTAATTACAAGTTGTACTTTTTTAGCATTTTGAAGTGCTGTTTGGAAGGCTAAACTATTAATTGATTTTTCGTTGTTTGATGATAATTCAACATTAAGTGATGAATAATATTGTTTACCATTTAAAGTTTCAGTTGGTTCTGGTGTAACTTCAGCTTCATCATTGTCAAAAACTTTTACTTGATCATCTTTAGTAGTAACAACTACCGCTGTTGCAAGTTCAAGTTTATGTTTTAAAAATACCGGTTTAACAACTTTAACTTCTGGCTTTCCGTCAATTTCAACAACTTCAGTTTGTGCTGAATTTAAAGCTTGTTGTCTACCCAAAGTCAAATTAACAATACCTGATCCATTTTGATCAATTGCACCACCATATGATGCAGTACTATCATAATCAAATGCTTTTAGTATTCTAGCTGAATTAATTAATGATACTATTTCTCTTCTTTGCACTTCATTTGTTGAACATGCTACTGCAACAACAGGCAGTGACAGCAATGAAAATGCAGGTAGAAGTAATAATTTCCTTTTTTTCATTTTTTCTCCTAAATTTTGATTAAAAGGTATGTATCCATATTTATGTATGTAAAAAATTTAAAAATTTTACTCTTCATCTAATTTTTCAAATTTTAAAAATTTAAGTATTAGCTAAGATTGCATGTTTATAATGCATATATATAAATATGAATACTTTCCATTATATTAGAATTTTAGAATAGAATAAATTAATAATGATCTATTCTCATTATTCTATTATTATGTTAAATTTGACTTTGAAACTCTAATTAATTATGATTATGGTGTGAATTACAATTTATAAAATAAATTTAGCTTAGTTTGATTAATGTATTTTAAGTGCTTATTATTACTTTATTTAAATGAATTCTAGTTGTGGCAAATAACTTTATTAACTCTTGCCATTTTAATGATAGGCATAATAATACCCATCATTTTAATTGAGTTAACAAAGTTAGCAAAAAAAACAGCAGTAAAACGTTTTACTGTTCATGAAAAGCTATTTGAATTTACATTTAAATAGTTCTGTTGCATGAGCTGTTTCCTTTCAATTTAACGCCTTAATTTTACACAATATTTTGAAAAAAGAAAATTTTTACTAATTTTTTTAAAAATTTATTTTGTCTATTTTTAGCTAAATTTATCAAATACCTAATATTTTCATTATAATAAAAATAAATTTAGCTAAAAATAATGCTAGTTGCAAAAATATTAAAATAGGTATATTATGAGAGAAAGAAAATATCGCCCAATAGAAGATTCTCAAACTGTAGAAGTAATTAGAAATAATCAAGAATTAGATTATGTAGCTAGCGATCAAAAAATTCATCGCGATCCTAAAAATCAAATTTCTCCAAGAGTTTATAAAGTAATTAGACAAGAAAAAGTAATTAAAATAATTAATATGTCAATTTCTTTTTCACTAATGCTTATTGCTATTATTTTATTTATTTTAACTTATACACAGGTAGGAATTTTTACTGCTAAACTTTACGTTGGATATTTAATTATTTTTGGTGCAATTGCTTTTTTTGCAATGGTTTTTGGTATTAAAAATGCCATTGAAAATAAAAAATGATCTAACACTGTCCAAAAATACCGGGAAGCCTTAAATATAGGTGATTACAACACAAGCAATACATTTCATATTGCTTATCGTAAAATTGTTTTAAAGGATGTTAATTTAACTTGATTAGTAATTTTTGCAATAACTTACGTGGGATTATTTTCTTTAATTATTTATGGTTTATACTCAAGTAAGGAATGAGTAATTGACAAAGAAAATTTTAAACTTAAGCTTGAGTGAGCCAAATGATTAGATAATACTTTTGGAAATACAATTTTATTATGTATTTTATGCGGTATTTCACTTACAACATTAGTTGCTACTTACATTAGTATTCTATTATTTGACAAAAAAAGATTAAGTGACATTGATGATTTTTTAGGTGAAAAATCAATTGAAATATTAAAAAACATTAATGATGATAAAAAAGCAAGAAATAAAGCTTGATTAAAAAGTTATTTAATAATTGTGGCTTTAACTATTCTTGTACCTATTGCTATTATTCTTTTCATTTTATGAAGAGTAATTGGCAAAAAGCTTGTTAAAAAAAGTACTTAGAATGAACTTTTAAAAGTTCATTTTTTTAAACTCTTAAATAAAAAAGTTCTTTCCAATATAATTTAAAATGTATATTTGTACAAACAATAAGGAGATCATATGAAAAGAACAGTTCAATTAGGTGATGCAACTTTAACCTTTGTAGGTCAAGAAGCGCAACTAGGACAACAACTAGAATTAAAAGGAGCTAAGGCAGGAGATTTTGCTCAATCTTTAGCAACAAGAATCCATGATTATGCAGTTTTAGCAGTTTTCCCATCTTCAAACACAAGTGTGTGTGATATGCAAATTTTAGAATTAAGTAAAATATCAGAAACTTATCCAAATTTTGATTACATTACTTTCTCAGTAGATTTACCTTCAGCCTTAGCTGATTATAAAAATTTACATCCAACTGGTAAAGTTGAATTATATTCAGACTACTATAACCATTATGTTGCAAAACAATTAGGTTTATTAATTGAAGAAATTCACTTAATGGGTAGAGCAATGTTTATTTTAGACAAAGAAAATAAAATTATTTACAAACAAATCAATAGTCAAGTAAAAGAACAAGTTGATTTTGCAAGCTTGAAAAACGAATTAGAGAAATTGTCAAATTTAACTAAATAGATTTTTAAAAAATATATTGTGCAAGAAAATATCAATTATTTAAATAAGCAATAAAAAGATATTCAAATTTATAATCAGTATCAAGTTTCCAATTTCAAGAGAAAACTTGTTATGTTGTTTTTAAGCATTTTTATAGATTCTTTTGGACTTTCTTGATTTTACATAGGTAGGGAAAAAATTGGATTTGTTAGACTAATAGTTACTTCTTTACTTATCATTGCAACAATAACAATTTTGATTTTGATAAGCAATTATTCCAAATCACTAATATCAATAGAAAAATTTGAAGAAACTATAAATCTGATAATAAAACTAGATTTTGCAAAAACTGCTTTAATTATCATAATTGGCATCATTAATGCAGTTGAATTGCTTTACATTATAATAAATGATGCAATTATCGACTTAAAAGGTTTTTTTCCTGAATGATAAAATTATTTTAGTTAAAAACAGGCATACAAATTACACTCAAATGTATTGTAATTTGTATGTTTTTAATAAATATATATAAAGTTTAATTGATTCTTTTTTTATTAATATTAAAATAGTTGTATACAAAAAAATAAATAATTAAATTAAATGTTTTTTTATGTTGTTTAAAAATTTATAAAAATTAAAATAAATATTGTTTAAATAAGGTGTAAATAAGGAAAATATGAAAAAATTTAATATAAGCAAAAATTTTCTTCCTTCACATAGTAATTCCTTCACTTTAAAAAGAAAACTTCATATGTTTCTTTTAAGTTTATTTTTAGGAACTTTTGGAGCATGTTGATTTTATATTGAAAAAAGAAAAAATGGTTTTATTAGATTAGGAATTGCTTTACCACTAGTTATTACAATTTCAATTCTTGGTGTAATTATTTCTATTAGCAATTTTCGTATGTCAATTGATACAGAAGCAATTTATAACACAATTTTTTTATTAAAAAAAATGAACACTGCAATCACTGTTTTGTCTTCTATAGTGGCCACAATAAACATAGTTGAAATTCTTTATATAATATTTAATAAAAATCTAAAAGATTCGTATGGTTTTATTCTTAGCTGATAAATTAACTTAATTATGAACAAAACATTTTTCTGAAATTAAATGCTTTTAAATAATTAATTTTTTAGTTTGTTTTTAAAAATTTTCTTTATTAAACTTCATTGAAGTATAATTCAAAAAAGGATAAGTATGAAAAAAGAATTTTGACGTTTGAAATGATGAGAATTCAAATTACGAATCAAAGGATTAAAACCTTCGCCAAAAGAAAAATCTAGTTTAATTAGTTTTTTAATTGATTTATTCGATTTTTGTTTATTTTTATAATAATAACCTATCAATAATTATTAAACATTCAATATATTTTTATTAATAATATATGTAAATGAAATTAATAAAAACACACCAAATATGTCTTTTTCTTCTGAACATAAATGGTGTGTTTTTTTAAAAAAATGAATTTAATAAAAACTAATCTCTTTTTTCTACTAATTCATTTAATTCTTGTGTTTGAGTTTTTAAATTATTGTACATTTTTAATAGATATTCTTCTCTTTCCTCTTCAGTTTGCGAAGGGGCTAGTTGAATAATTTCAGCAATTTGTTTAAATAAAGGATCGTTTCTAATTTCAGCACTAATTAACGTTTCACGACCTAGACGATCATTAAAAATTTCTTTAACAACATCATATGCAATGTCATTTAACATTTGATAAAACATTTTAGTTCCTTCATCAGTATACATTTGATAAGGATTCTTTTGTGCATATTGAACTAAATTAATATTTGATCTTAATTTATCCATTGCATCAATATGATTTTGTCAATATTTATCAACTACTTTTAATACTCTTGACTTTTCAATATACTGTGTATATTCTAAATCAACTTTTTCAACAGCATTTTTATGTCATTCATCAAATGCTAAAAGCATTTTCTCGCCTAAAAATTCAGGTAGATCAGAGTCATGTACTTTTCTTAATTCTTTAGCAGTTAAAATATGATTTTTCAATTTTTTAAAGAAATTTTCATTAACATATTCAATTAAAGCATCATAATTTAAACTACCACTTTTAAGTTTAAATTTATTGTATTTAGCAATTTGACTAGCCACATTTTTAATCATTTTTTTAATGACAAAAACAATATCATTACTGCTTAAAATTAAATCACGTTGTGCATAAAATAAATCTCTCTGTTGTCTAATAACATCATCATAGTGTAAAACACTTTTTCTACTATCGTAGTTAAAACCTTCGATTTTTTTCTGTGCATGTTTAAAACCAAAAAGCAAGCTCTTATTAGTAATTTCTTTATTGCCTTCTTTTTCGTATGATTTCTTAAATTCTTCATAGTTGGAAAAACGTTGCATTAATTGATCATCTAAAGAAAGGTAGAACTTTGAAGTTCCAGGATCACCTTGCCGCCCTGAACGTCCTCTTAACTGATTATCAATTCTACGGCTTTCAGCTCTATCAGTTCCAATAACATATAATCCCCCTAATTCTAAGGCTTCTTTAGAAGGTTTAATATCAGTACCACGACCAGCCATATTAGTAGCAATTGTCACAGCTTTTACTTGTCCTGCTTGTGAAATAATTTCAGCTTCAGAAGCATTTTGTTTAGCATTTAAAACTGTATGCGGAATATTTGCCCTTAGTAAAAACTCATGCAAGATTTCTGAATCTTCAATTTGTGCAGTTCCAATTAAAACTGGCTGACCTTTTTCATATAACTCTTTAACTTTTTCAGTTACTGCAATTCACTTACCTTCATATGAAGCAAAAATTGAATCCTCAAGATCTTGTCTTTGAATTGGGCGATTCGTTGGTACGGGATTTACCCGCATATTGTAAATATCAATAAATTCTTGCTCTTCTGTTTTAGCGGTTCCGGTCATACCGCAAAGTTTTGTAAACATACGGAAAAAGTTTTGGTAAGTAATTGTTGCTAAAGTTTTAGTTTCAGGTTCAATTTGCACCATTTCCTTGGCTTGAAGAGCTTGTTGTAAACCTTCTGAATAAGCTCTTCCTTCCATAATCCGACCTGTGAAAGCATCAACTAATTCAATTTTGCCATCTCTTACAATGTATTCAACATTATTCTTCATAACTTTGTGCGCTCTAAGAGCATTTTGTAAACGATGAACTATTTCCGAATTTTCAATGTCATATAAATTTGCAATTTTAAAGAAAATATTTGCCTTATTTATACCACTATAAGTTAAAGAAATAGCTTTAGATTCTTCATCAATTTCATAATCGTTATGATTTAAAGTACGCACAAATTGATCAGCTGAAAAGTATAAATTAGTATCTGAAGATTCGCCCCCTGAAATAATTAAAGGTGTTTTAGCTTCATCAATAAGAATTGAATCAGCTTCATCAATTAAACAGAAATGTAAACCCCGTTGAACTTTTTCTTCCATTGAAGAAGCCATGTTATCTCTAAGATAATCGAAACCTAACTCAGAGTGAACTGAATAAGTAATATCACACGCATAAGCTTCACGTTTTTGTTCGGGCGAAAGTGAAGCTTTATTAATTCCCACAGTTAAATCTAAAAAATTAAAAACTTCTCCCATTTCTTGAGCATCACGTTCTGAAAGATATTCATTAACTGTTGAAACAATTGCACCCTTACCACTTAGTGCATTAAGATAAACTGGAGCAATCGAAGTAATAGTTTTTCCTTCTCCAGTTTTCATTTCTGCCACAGAACTTAAATCTAATAAAACTCCACCAATCATTTGCACATCATAAGGTCTTTTGCCTAAAACTCTTTTTGTTGCTTCACGAGCAACTGCAAAAGCTTCTGGACGAATTTTTTCTAAAATTTCACCATTAGCTAATCTTGCTTTAAACTGGTGTGTTTTATTTTTTAATTCTTCATCTGATAATCTAGATATTAAAGGTTCATAATCAGCTATTTTTTTCAAAGTTTTTTCTGCTATACGCATTTCAGTTGATTTAATGTTAAACAATTTCATAATACTAATTTTATATTATTCCTTAGTATTAATATTTAATATTTTAGATAGAACTTTTTAATGCTTTTTTATTATTGAATTAAACAGTGTGAAAATTTTCACATATTTTAGATTAGTTAGTTTCTTTATCATTTTTATTTTATTTAAAGTTATAAAATTCAAAAAAGGAGAAAAATAATGAAAAAGAAAAAAATATTTTTAACACTCACAGCTTGTATAACACCTGCTGTTCCTTTTGTTGCAATTTCCGCAACTTTGAAAAAGGAAAAAAATGAAAACCTTAATGAAATAAAACATTTTATAGTTGATACAGAATTAGCAAGAATTAATAGAATAACTGAAAAATTACCGATTTATAAATTTAATAAAGTTATCGAAGACATAAATGGAAGAAAATTTCTATTGATTGTAACTCAAGATACTACTTCTATAGTTGACTTAGAAACACTAACTACTGTAGAATTGAACAAAAATACTTATGATGAAAACATAATAGATAAAAAATTAATTTATGGAGGTTCTATTGGATTATTTGAAAAAATAGGCAATAATTACAAAATTTTGAATCAAGAAAAATTTTTAACACACAATGAAATAAAAAACAATTATTTTGGATTCAATTTTCCTGATGAAGAGAATTTTGTTCAAAAACAAAGAAAAAATAGAGAAAATGAGTTAAAAAAAAAATCGCCAATCTATCTCGATCAAAAAGATTCGGAATTAGGGTTAATGAAGGAGAAAGATTAAAATATAATGGAGAAAATAAATTTAATATAAGTAAAGTTGTTAAACATGCTTGATGATTTGCTACAAGAAATACTAATGAAAGCGGAGCTTATCTTGACAAAGAATTTGAAAATATAAATGATAATTCAGGTCTCTGTGAATATGTTGCTCTTAGTCAATTAATGCTTTATAATCATCTTTTTGTTGATTCATCACTTTTTAATGATGAAGACTTTAATAAATATATAAAAATTAACAATAGTGATTATTCACTTGAAAATTCTTCACCTATTTTCAAAAATTTGGATAATTTAAATAATGTTGAATACACCAGACAAAGTTTAACTTATCAATTGTATAAAGCAACTGGAAAACAAACGGATTTGAGAACATCAAATTATTACTGAAAAGCTTCAAATTTAATACTAAAATCAAAAAATAAGAATTGAAAAATGCATGGAAAATATGGTGGCTATTGAAGAACTTGAAATAATATAAATCATGGAATTCCATCAATATTAGGCGTTTATCCAAGTAATTTTGAAGTGTGACCTCCACATGCATATCTTATGTATGGTTATGATGATGACACAGATATGTTTCTTGGATCTTTCTGCTGAGGATCTAGTGAAACAAACACTGCATTATATTCATATTATAATGGTGCTTTTGGATCATACTATTTCACAATAACTGGTGAAAGAAAAAATAAAGAATTAAAAAAATTGTTTTCATACAAAAACAAAAAATATACTGGAGAAGAAATAACAAAAATGATTGAACAAAAAGAAAAATAAAATGCAGAACAAAATTAAAACTTTTTTAAACTTCTCAGTATCAATTAATTACTTTTTCTTAGCCATCATTTTGTTCGTTGTTTTTCCACTTTATTTTTTAGGAGATTTATCGCCTTCTTTTAAAGTAAAAGGACCGGAAAAACAATACTTAAGTGTTTATGGTTTGTATGTTTTTAAAGATTTTACAGCTTTATTAATAACATTATTGCTATTTATACCTCTAAATATTGTATTTTTCAAATTACAAGGCAATTCTTTTATTAAATCAATAATTCCATTTGTTTTTTATAAATCAATAAAATTCGAAACGTTTGATAAAAGAAAAACTTTAAATTGAAATATTGCTTTTAGTATCTTGCTTATTATTGCTTTTGGTTTTATTATAGCAGAATTAATACTTAATGGATTTGGCCCGGGATGAAAAGTTGCATTACTATTTTTCATAATTCACATTCCTTTTTATGTTTATTTTTCACTTTACACAATAACTATGTACTTGTATATTAACAATGTTAAATTTACAAAATAAAAAAATACTAATAAGGCTTTTTTATAGCTATATTAGTATTTTTTTTAATATTTATTTTTGCTTTTTTGATGCTCTAATTTTAAAGTCATTTCTTGACGTAATAAATCATTGTTAATTCTAAATAAATAATCACTTACTGCTTCACTAATACCATTTTGATTGTATCTTGAAGTATGCAATTTATATTCTTTATTTTCTTTTTGAATCTTATCAGCAGTCAAATACGTAAATTTTAATGTTTCAATAAATTCATTATTTAAATATTCTTGACAGTTTATTACTGCTAAATAATCTTTTTTAATTGTTTCGTTTATTAAATATTTTTCTAAAGATCTTTGTGAATCTAAATAAGTTACATTAACGTTTTTACCCTGAAAAGTTTGGTTTCCTAAAAAAATTATTTTTAATTCATGTGTATTTTTTAAATAAGGAAAATTTATTGCTAAATCATCTGCTAAAAGTTCAAGGTTTTTTAATTCATCTTCATTTAAATAATCAATTACTATTGTAGGTTTAATCATATTATCTTTCAATTATTAAGCTTTCATGTGTCATTTCTTTTGGAATTTTAATTCTCATATAATCTAAAACTGTTGGTGCAATATTGGCCAAAATTCCTTCTTTGAATTTTAATTTTTTATCATTAGTCAATAACATAACTGGATTTGAAGTGTGTTTAGTTGCTGGATTACCATTTATATCTTCAGTAACTTCAGCATTTCCATGATCTGCTGTAATAAAGACTGTTACGTTATTTTCATTTGCTCAGTCAAGCATTTTACCGATTTCTTGATCAAGAATTTCTACTGCTTTAATTGTAGAAGATAAATTGCCTGTATGCCCAACCATATCAGGATTTGCATAATTCATAATTACTATGTCAAAATTATCTAAATTTTTAATTAATTGATTAGTAATTTCTTTTGCAGACATTTCTGGAGCATTAGCATAAGATTCAACTTTTTGTGATGGAACCATAATTCTAAATGAATGCTCATATTGAACATCATTTCCCCCATCCATAAAAAAAGTCACATGTGCATATTTTTGTGTTTCTGCTAATCTTAGCTGTCTTAGTTTATTATTTGCTAAAACTTGTCCAATAGGATTGTTTATTTTCATTTCTTCAAAAGCAATGTCAGTATTTAAACCTTCATATTTCATCATTGATACAAAAGTATTTATTTTTACTAAATCTTTTGTTTTATAGGTGTATAAATCAGAATTTAAAAACAAATGTGTTAATTGTCTTGCTCTATCAGGTCTAAAATTAAAGAAAATAATTGAATCTCCATCTTTAACAAATTTGGCATTAGGATTAATTGCAGGAATTAAAAATTCATCAGTAATATTTTTATCATATTGCTCTTGTACATAGGCATTGGGATTACTAAAAACTTCTTTGCTATTTCCAAGCATAGCTTGATAATGCTGTTCAACACGATCAAACATTTGATCACGATCCATTCCATAAAATCTTCCACCAATAGAAGCTATTTTATAGCCATATTTATCACAAATTAAATTCAGTTTATCGAGGGATTTTAAAATTGATTTTGGCGCTACATCACGTCCATCACCTAAAACATGAATTGAAACATTTTTTAATCCTTCTTTATGTGCCATTTCTAATAGTTGAAACAAATGGTCCTGTTCTGAGTGGACACCACCAGCACTTAAAAGTCCAATTAAATGTAAGGTTCTTTGATTTGTTTTAACATCTTTAAAAGCCTTTAAAAAAGCTTTATTAGTAAAATACTCACCTGTTTTAATCGCTTGATTAATTAACGATAAACCAGTATAGACAATTCTACCTGCACCAATATTCAAGTGACCTACTTCAGAATTTCCCATTTGATCTTTCGGTAATCCAACATATTCACCGCTTGCTTGAATAATTGTGTTAGGATAATTTAAAAATAAATTATCAAAATTTGGTGTTTTTGCTAATTTAAAAGCGTTGCCTTGGACTTCATCTCTCAAACCTAATCCATCAATTACAACTAAAACTACTTTTTTCATAAAATTCTTCTCCAACAAATTTGTTTATAATGTTAATTATAAAAAATTAATATGTAATAATATAAATAAAATAAGATTGTCAAAGGAGTTTTATGTCATACAAAGCTTTATATCGTAAATATAGACCACAAGTTTTTGATGAAGTCCAAGGACAAGATCACATCATTCAAACATTAAAAAATGCAATTAAAAATAATAAAATCAGTCATGCTTATTTATTTAGTGGACCAAGAGGAGTAGGTAAAACATCAATTGCCAAAATTTTTGCAAATGTTTTAAATTGTGTTCATACAATTGAAAATTTTGATGTATGTGACGACTGTATAAAAAATACTGAAAATAATTTAGATATTATCGAAATGGATGCTGCTTCAAATAACGGAGTAGATGACATTAGAAAATTACAAGAAAAAATAGAACATCTTCCAAGCAATGGAAAATATAAAGTCTATATTATTGATGAAGTTCATATGTTATCAAAAGGAGCCTTTAATGCTTTATTAAAAACTCTTGAGGAACCTCCTGTTCATGTAATTTTTATACTTGCTACAACTGATCCACAAAAAATTCCTTTAACTGTTTTGTCAAGATTGCAACGTCACAATTTCAAGAAAATTACTAGCAAGACTATTGCTAAACAAATTAAAAAAGTTTTTGATTTGGAAGCAATTAAATATGAAGATGAAGCAATCAATTACATTTCACGTCTTGCTCAAGGTGGAATGCGTGATGCACTTTCTATTAGTGAACAAGCCATTGCTTATGGAAATGGAAAAGTAACTTTGGAAGATATTATCAACTCTTTTGGAGTTGTGTCAAATGAAACTTTAATAGAAATTATTAATAACTTATCTTTGGGCAAAATTAAAAAAGTTTTAGAAACATTTAATAATTTAAAAAATGATGGAATTGATCCAGAACAATTTGTTTATAGTCTCTTTGGCATCCTTGAAGATTACATAGTGTTTAAAAATACATACAATCATGAACTATTAGAATATTTAAATTTAGAACAAATTGAAAATTTAGAATGAGAACTAGATTATTCAACAAATTGTTTAGATTTAATTTTCAAGTTAATGAAAGAATTAAAGTATAGTGAAACGCCTTTTCAATTAATTGAAATTTATTTATTAAAAATGATGAATAAAAATGCAAATCCAACAACTACTATAAAAGAAATGCAAACAACTATTAAAGAAAATAAAACTAATAATGAACTTTTAATAGAAGGAACAATAAAAGAAATGAAACATAACGAAAATACAGAAAATAAAGAAAAAAATACAAAAGAAACAAATTTAATTTCTGATAATCTTCAGGAAGAAAAGAATGTTTCCACTCAAAATTTAAATGTAAATGACATTTTAGAACAAAGTCAAGAATTTGTCTTAGAATCACAAGATCATCAAGAAGACCAAAATACAATTGAAAATGATTTACTTTCATTTGAAGACCAGTATGTTGATGATGGACTAATTTCATCTGCTGAATTTTCAATTGATAATAAAGAATCAATTGAAAACGATATGCCAATTCCAACGCTAGCAAAATATAAAAATACTATTGTTTTCGAAGATTATTTAAATAAAGAAAAGATTGAACAAATTTTGAGAAACAGCACTTTAAATCTTAATAAAATGGATAAAACTATCAGTGCTCTTAATTTTATGGTTAGTGATAGAAACTACAAAGATTTAATAGAAGTTTTAAATAATTTAAAATTAATTTCTGCTGGAGAAAAACATTTACTTTTTTATGGTAATTCTAAAACTAATTTAGCTTATTTACAATACATAAAAGAAAATGCTTACAATTCAAATATACAAAACTTTATTAAAGATTATTTTGGCAGTTACAAACACTTATATGTTGTTAGCAGAAGACAGAAAGAATTATTATTTGAATTAGATTCTAAATTTGCTCAAGAAAGCAAAAATAATGTTAAAACTAAAGCAGAAGAATTAGAAGATGTTGTTTTAGAAAAAACAAAAACAATGACTGAAAGTTTGTATGAAAAATTATTAAAATTTTAGGAGATTATTATGGATCAAGCAATGTTAAGAAAAATGCAAAAATTGCAAAAAGAATTTGAACAAAAAGAAGAAATTTTTCAAGAAGAAGAATTTAAATTAGAAAAACAAGGTGTTGAAGTTATTGCAAAAGGTAGCAAAAAAATAGTTTCAATTAAAATTAAAGAAACATTTTTATTAGATGAAGATGATCCTGAAACACTAGAGGATTTATTGACTCTTGTAATCAATGATTTATTTATTTTAATTGATGAAAAACACGAAGAAATTATGCCTAATATTCCTGGTTTAGGATTCTAATGCAGATTGAAACCATTGAATCACTCAATAAAAAATTAACTTCACTTCCAGGAATTAGTAAAAAACAAGCTGAAAAAATATCTAATTTTCTAATGCAAGTGGATAAAGAATATCTAGATGATTTAATTGAACATTTTATGTCCTTAAAAAAAAGAATTTCTTTTTGTTCAAAGTGTAATTTTATTGAAGAAGATAATAAGTGTTTAAGTTGTTACGAAAATAAAGAAAAAAATTTAATGATTGTTGAAAGCCCTGCAATTGTAAAAAAAATTTCAAATATGGATTTTTTTAACGGTTATTTCTATGTTTTACCCTCTTTAGTCACAATTAAGGCTCAATTAAAAGATGAATTAGATTTAGATTTTAGTCATCTTCTAAATTTCATAAGAGATAAAAATATAAATGAAGTAATCATTGTTCTAAGCCCTACAATTGATGGTGAAATTACTACTAATTATCTTATGAATAAGTTAGATGAGGAAAAAATAAAAAATTCAAGAGCTGCAATCGGAATGCCAATGAATTCAAACATAGATTATTTAGATACTTTCACAATTAAACAATCAATCGAAAATAGAAATAATAAAAAATAAAAATGGAGAAAAAACATGTTCATAACTTTTGAGGGACCTGACGGAAGTGGTAAAACAACAATTCTTAAACTTTTAGTAGCGAAGTTAGAAAAAACTTTTCCGAATCTTAAATTATTATTAACTAGAGAACCTGGCGGTAAAAAAGTTTTGGAAGCGGAAAAAATTAGAGAAATAATTTTAAATAAAGAAAGTAAAATTTCTCCAATTACAGAAGCTTTACTTTATACTGCTTCAAGAAGAATTCACTTGGATCAAGTTATCATTCCTGCTCTTAAAAGAAATGAACTAATTTTATGTGATAGATATGTGGATAGTTTTTACGCATATCAAGGATTTGCTAGAGAATTAGGATTTGAATTTACATCACAATTGACTAATTTAGTAATTGATAATATAATGCCAAAAATAACTTTTTTCTTTGATATTAAACCAGAAGAAAGCAAAAAAAGACGTTGCGAAATTAGAGGTGAACAAAATCGTTTAGATCAAGAAAATGACGATTTTCATAGAAAAGTTTATGAAGGTTATTGAAATTTAATTAAACAAGAACCGGACCGTTTTATTGTTATTGATGCAAGTAAAAGTGTTGAAGAAGTTTTTGAAGAAACTTATAGAAAATTAACTGAAAATTTAGAATTTAAACAATACATTGAAAATTTAAAATAAAATGAAAAAACAAAATCTAGAATACATCATTCAACACTCTTTAGAGCAAAACAAAGTCAATCATTGTTATTTATTAAAAAGTTATGAAAAAGTTAATTTTGATAAATCTATATTATTTATAATAAATGCTTTAAATAAGTCAAACTTAAAAAATTTAAATCAAGAAAATTTGCCTGCTAATATTGTTGTTTTTAACAAAAGCGATAACGGAAATTTGGCTTTGGAAAAAGAAGAAATAGTTAAACAATTTGAACTAACTTCACTTTCAACTTTTCAAGAAAATCAATATAAATTTTTAGTTTTTGAAAATATTGATCAAGCTTCAAATGCGGCTTTAAATTCATTATTAAAAACCATTGAAAATCCATCGAAAAATGTAATTTTTATTTTAACAACTAACAAATTTAATAAAGTACTAAGCACAATAAAATCGCGTTCAATGATTATTAATATTCCATCCACTAATAAAAAGGAAATTGAAAAAAAATTATTGAATAACAATTTATCTCCTAGAGAGAGCTATTTATTTGCGCAAATTTTCACAGATACCAAGCAAATTCTAAGTACTATTAAGCCATACACTTTAGATACTTTTTTAGAATTAAAAAATGTTGTCGAAAACTCATTCAAAAATCCATATTTTTTATATGCATATTTAATTCAATATTTAAAAAAAGATACAAAACAAGATTTTTTAAATCTTATCTATGCTCTTAAATATTTTTATAGTTTAAGTTGAAATGCTGAAAAAAATGAAGATGAAGAATTAAAAAATTTAGCGAAAAAAATGAAAAATGCAAATTTTGACTTATACGACTGTTTTATTGTTATTTCTGATTTTTTGAATAATCAAGATAGTAATCTGAACTTCTTTTTACAAGCTGAAAAAATGTTAATAAAATTAATGGAGATTTATGTCTAAAATTTACATTGTTGGTACTCCTATTGGAAACATGAAAGATATAACTTTAAGAGCTTTAGAAACTTTAAAAATGGTAGATGTTATAGCATGTGAGGATACACGTGTAACTGCTAAATTACTCAACTATTGGGAAATAAACAAAAAACTGTTTTCATATAATAAAAACAATGAAAAAAATTCTGCAGATGGGTTGATTAAAATAGTACAAGAAGAGAATTTAAGTGTTGCACTAGTTAGTGATGCTGGTATGCCTTTAATTAGTGATCCAGGTTTTGAACTTGTAAAAAAAGCTAGAGAAAATAATATTGAAATTGAAATTATTCCTGGTGTTAATGCTGCAATTACCACATTAGCACTTAGTTCATTAGCCAGCACATTTGTTTTTTTAGGATTCCCGAAAGAAAAAAGCAAACAAAGACAAGATCAATTGAAAGAAATGACTAGTGAACATGCTTATATTTTTTATGTTGCTCCACATAAATTAATGAGTTTTTTAGCTGATATTGAAACCATCCATCAAGATAATATTGAAATTTTCTTGGCTAAAGAATTAACAAAGATGTTTGAAAAACATTTTTCCGGTAATGTTTATAAGATCAAAGAAGAACTTTCTTCTAGTTCATTAAAAGGTGAATTCACAATGGTTTTGAAATTAAAAACTATTAAAAAAACAAAAATTAATAAATATGCTCATTTTTCAAAAAATAATTTAATTTAAAAACAAACTCAAAATTCTTACTTTGCAAAGTTTGTTTTTTTATATTTCTTATATAATAATTAAATTAATTAACTAATCATTACTTTTCTTATTATTAATCATTTATTAATTTGTGTTTAAGGAGTTATTTATGAGAGATAATCACATTAATCTTTTTGCGCTTGGTGGCTTAGATGAAAATGGCAAAAACTGCTATGTTTTAGAGTACAACGACAAAATTTATATCATTAATTCAGGTACTAAAATTCCTATTAATTCTAATAATGGAGTTGATACTTTAATCCCTTCTTTTGATTATTTAATTAAAAATAAACACAAAATTGAAGGAATTTTTATCACTGACGTAAAAAATGAAACTTTTAGTGCTTTACCTTGATTATTAATGAAGTTACCTGATTTAAAAATTTATACTTCAGAATTCAATAAAATAATGATCTTGGATCGTTTGTCAAAATACAAAATCGCCAATGCTGCATATAAAGTTTTTGTTATGAAAAGTGTTACCAAAGTTGGTGAAATTTTTGTTCAACCAATTGAACTTGCAGGATCAATGCCAGGACATTTAGGCTTTGATTTTATTACTCCAAATGGTGACATACTTTTCATGTTTAACTTTGTTGAAGGTGATTTAGGAATTTATGGCAAGTTAAATTTTCAAGAACTAGCAAAAAATTTTCAAAAAAGAAAACTATTAGCTTTAGTTGTGGACGCAGGAAGAGCTAACTATGCTGGCAAAGCATTTGATAAAATTTCACTTCCTATTTCAATTCGCGAAGTTTTTCTAAAAGCTAAAGAAAATGAAAGAATTATTATCGGCGCCTATGATGAAGAAATGGCAGCTATTCAACAAATTTTAGATTTAGCATATCAAACTAGTCGTCCTATTGTAACTTATGGAAAAACTTATGGTCAAGTTTTTGAATTAATTAGACGTAAATATCCTGATTTAAAATGACCAAAATTAGTTGATTATAAAAACGCTAATAAAACTAATAATGCAGTTATTTTAGTCACTGGATCAATCGAAAGACTTTATTCAAGATTTTTAAGAATAACAGATAACAACGATGTGTTTTTAAAATTGCAAAAAAATGATAATGTAATTTTTCTTGCTCCAGCAATTAATGGTCTAGAAAGTTTAGAAGCTGTAACTTTAGATGAAATAGCTCGTATTACTCCAAAAATTAGTGATGTTACTGCTACAGAATTTTATAGACATCGTCCCGCAAGACAAGATTTAATTGATCTAGTTAATATTACTAAACCTGAATATGTAATTCCTGTTCAAGGACTTTATAGATATTTAACTGATGCAGCAAGATATATTTCACAAGAAACAAAATTTAACCAAAATCACTGTTTATTGCTTCAAAATGGAAAAATTGCACACTTTATCAATGGTAAGTTAGCTTCAACTAAAGGTAAAGTGAAAGAAATAGGTGAAACTATTATTGATGGTTTTGGAATTGGTGATATTTCTTCTGAAGTTATCACTGAAAGAGAACTATTAGGAAGAGATGGTGTTATTCTTGTTTCAGGACTCTACAATAGCAAAACAAAACTAATTACTTCAAAATTGCAAATTAATTTTGTCGGTGTAATTGATAAAGAAAATAAAAAAGAAGCACAGGAAATTATTAAAGCTTCTTTAGCAAAAATTCTTGACACAGATCAATTTGACGGCCTTAAAGATTTTCAAAATCGAGCACGTCAAGTAATTAAACGTAAAATTTTTAAAACTTTTGACAAAGAACCAATGGTTATTGTGTCTTTAGTTCAAATGTAGAAAGCACTTTTTGTGCTTTTTTTGTTTTTCTAAAATAAAAAAATTGAAAAATTTTTTTTAATTTCTAAGTAACATTTCTAGTACTAAATCTTATTAATAATTTATAATAAACATATTAATATTAATTAATATAAAAATAAGGAGAGTTCATGAAATTAATAAAAGTTGAAGCACATGGATTTAAGTCATTTGCTGATCCTATTTCATTGAAATTCGATGGTGGAGTTGCCGGAATTATTGGACCAAATGGTTCTGGTAAATCAAACATTAATGATGCAATTAAATGAGTGCTTGGAGAAAGAAGTGCTAAAGAATTACGGGGCGATAACATGGAAGATGTTATTTTTGCAGGTTCAAAAACTGCAAAACCAATGGATCGTGCCGAAGTTACTTTAACTTTTGATAATCGAGGTGGGACTAGTGCTTTACCACATGATTTCATTACTATTAGTCGTGTTTTAGAAAGAGGAACTGGATCTAATCAATACTACTTAAATGGTGAATTATGTCGTCAAAAAGATATTAAAGACATTGCTATGGAAACTGGAATTGGTAAATCATCATTAGCCATCATTTCTCAAGGTACTGTTAGTGATATTGCCGAAGCAACTGCTGAAGAAAGAAAGGCAATTTTTGAAGAAGCAGCTGGGGTTTCAAAATATAAATTTAGAAAAAAAGAAGCTCTAAGTAAGTTGGAAAAAACCGAACATGGTTTAGAAAAAATTAGACTTGTTATTGCTGAAATTGAAAAAAAATTAGTGCCTTTAAGAAAGCAAGCTGAAAAAGCAAAAGTTTTTATTGCCAAAAGTGAAGAATTAAAACAAGTAGAAGTTGGTTTATTAGTTGATAATATTCAAACCTTTGGTAAAAAATTTGATGAATTAACTGTTGAATTAGAAGGTGTTTTAGAAACTAAAAACGATCTTGAATCAAGAATTGAAAGTTTAAGTGTTAAAATCAACCAAGCTGAAGCTCTTAAAGCAGAGGAAGAAGCAGAATTAAGAAAATTATCAAAAGAACTTGACACTGTTAAAGAAAGACACACAAGTATTAGTATGATTTTGGCTCGTCAAAATGAAAGACACAAATTAATTGCCTCAGGTGAAAAAGCAGCTAATTTAGATGAGCAAATTGCTTCATATCGTGCTTTGATTGAATCACATGGTAATAGATTAAAAGCTGTTGAAAGAGATATTATTGCAATTGAAAATAGAATTAGTGAAAATTCACAATTAATTGAAGATTACCATCGTGAAATTAATAACGTTAATATTTCAATTAACAAAAAAACCAGTGAATTAACCAAAGTCGAAACTTTATTAAGCAGCTTAAAACAGCAAAAAGAAAATCATGGTTTACTTCATAAAGGAACTAAAACCATTATCGAAAACAAAACTCTTTTTGGTAAGACCTTAAAAGGAACAGTTGCGGATTTAATCAAAGTTGATTTAGAATATGTGCCTGCAATTAATGCAATTTTAGCTAATGCAATTCAAAATATTGTTGTCGATAAGAGTGAAACAGCTGTGAAAGCAGTTAACTTCTTAAAACAAAATAATGGTGGTAGAGCTACTTTTATTCCTTTAGCTTCAATTCAACCTAAATCAGTTAGAGACGATTTAGTTTTAGCAATTCAAGGTCATACTGGCTTTGTGGGCATTGCTAATGAACTTGTTAAAGTAGACGTGCAGTATGACATTTTAAATAAATTCTTACTTGGAAATGTTATTGTAGCTGCTGACATTGAAAGTGCTAATTCTATTGCCAATATTTTGGAACGTCGTTACATGGTTGTAACTTTAGAAGGTGACATTATTAGAGCCGGTGGAGTTATCACTGGTGGGGTACAAAATAATACTCAAACAATTTTAGGATTAGACGAAAAAATAGCTGAATTAGAAAAATTAATCCCTGGATTAAGAGCAGCTAAACATTCATTTGATGCTAAACTAAATGAAATTTCAAATTATCGTCGTTCTGCTCTTGAATTAGCTAACGAATATAAACAACAATTACATGCTTTAAAAGTTAAAAAAGCAAGTGAACAAGAATTATTTGACGAATTCAATATTAAATATAAAGAGTTGGCAAATAAAACTATTGAATTAGACAATGTTGAATTGTCAGTTAAGAGTGAAGAAGCAGATTTAGAAGTTTTACAAAGTCAATTAATTGCTTTAGATGCTCAATTTAAAGTTAAAGGTGAAACAGTAGCTCGTTTATCAACTGAAATTAAATTATTTAATAATAATCGTGCGGATTTTCAAACTAGTTTGAACAAATTAAACAGTTCTTTTGCTGAAAAAATGACACAAAAAGAAAGATCAAAATTAATTTTAGAACAATCAAGAGAACGTCTTTCTGCTCAATATAAAATGACTTTTGAATCAGCACAAGAAAACTTTAAACTTGAATTAAATAGAGAACAAGCTGAAGAAATTGTTAGAGAATTACGTGAAGAAATTGATGCTTTAGGCTCAGTTAACTTAGAATCTCTTCAAAATCTTGTAGAAGAAGAAAACAGATATAATGAATTAGCAGAGAATGAAAAAGAATTGGCAGAAGCTAAAGATTCTCTTGATGCTGCTATTGCAGAAATGGATAAAATTATCATTAACAGACTTACAAATATTGTAAATGACGTAAATGATGAATTCAACAATGTCTTTAGAAGTATGTTCGGTGGTGGACAAGCTAAACTATACTTTACTGATCCAAAAAATATTTTAGAATCAGGTGTTGAAATTGAAGCACAACCTCCTGGAAAAAATATTAAAAATCTCAAACTTTTCTCTGGTGGAGAAAAATCATTGATTGCTATTTCACTTTTATTTGGTATTTTAAAAGCAAGACCGCTTCCTTTATGTATTCTAGATGAAGTTGAAGCAGCGCTTGATGAGGCTAATGTTGTACGTTATGCTGAATACTTACAACAATTAAAAGCTAAAACTCAATTCCTTGTTATTACACACCGTCATGGAACTATGAGTCGTGTTGATGCTTTATTTGGGGCTACAATGCAAACAAGAGGTGTTACTTCATTCTTTAGCCTTCAATTAGAAGAAGCTAAAAAATTAGTTCAAGATGAACAAAAAGACTATGATGAATTAGAAAAAGGATCTAAATCTTTGAGCCAAAATGAAGTACTTGAATTAATAACAGAATAATTAAAATTAATAAGCATTGTTATGCTTATTTTTTATAAAAAAACTAATAACTTACGTTATTAGTTAATTTTAATTTTTACGTATTCGCCTATTTTTAAGTTGAAATCATCTAGATTTCATTTATCAAATTTTGTTCGATGCAAATCTATTACATCATAATTAAGAGTTGCGAGCATTCTTTTTACTTGATGATATTTGCCTTCTTGAATTTCTAATTCAATTTTATTATTTTCAATTATTTTTGCTTTAGATTCTTTCAAAGGCTTTCCATCAAGAACAATTCCTTTTTCAAGCTTTAACAAGTCATTTTGGTCAAAATTTTTATTTAAAGTTACTAAATATGTTTTTCATACTTCTTTTTTACTTGAAGTCAATTCATGATTTAATTTGCCATCATTTGAAATAAGAATTAGACCTGTTGTATCTTTATCTAAACGACCAAAGGTATTTAAGCCTTTGATATTTTTATCAACTTCATCTAAAATGTCATAAATAGTTTGTCCTTCTTTATTATCATGAGAACAAATTACACCTTTTGGTTTATTCATTAAAAAATAAACTAATTGCTCTATATTTAAGACAATATCATCAATTTTGATTTGATCAATTTCAATATCAATTTTAATCAATTCATTAATTACTACATCATTGACTTTAATTCTTTTTTCTTTAATTAATTTTTTTACTTCTGAACGTGAAAAATGTGAATAGTTTGCAATGATTTTTTCAATTCTCTCTTTTTTAGAGAACATTAACTAAAATCTCCATCTCATTCAAATTCAAAATCAAAAATTCTTACTGTATCACCTGTTTCAATACCTTTAGCAAGTAATTCATCTCATACACCAATATTTTTTAATTTCTGATTAAAACGTAATAAATTATCATATGTGTTAATTGGATTACGATCATAAATGTATTGGATTCTAGGACCAGAAATTTCAAAGAAACCCCGATATGGATTGGTGATTTTGAAATCTTCCTCTAAGGTAATTTCCACAACTTCTTCATTTTCTTCATTTTCTTCAACTGGTTTCAATTTATTTACTTCTATTAATTTTCAAAGTTTTTCTTTTAATTCATCTAAGTTGCTTCTTTCAAGAGCACTAATTGAAACTAAATGAACCTTTGGATATTTTTCTTTAAATTTCTCTAAATTAGCTTCATACGCATCCATATCCGCTTTATTTGCAATTACTAATTGTTCTTTCTTTTCAAGTTGTAAACTATATGATTTTAATTCTTCATTAATAACTTCATAATCTTCAATTGGATTTTTATATTCACTACCAAAATCAATAATATGAGCAATAACTCTACATCTTTCAATGTGTCTTAAAAATTGATGTCCTAGTCCTTTACCTAAAGATGCACCTTTAATTAATCCAGGTAAATCTGCAACAGTAAATGAATTTTCATAAAATTTTACTAAGCCTAATTGTGGAACTAATGTTGTAAATTCATATTCAGCAATTTTAGCTTTAGCATTTGATAAAGCAGAAAGTAAAGTACTCTTACCAGCACTTGGCTTTCCCACTACGCCAACATCAGCCATTACTTTCAAAATAATTTCTGCTTCATATTTTTCACCTTTGATACCATTTTCACTAATTCTTGGTGCTGTGTTTCTTGGAGTTTTAAATTTCATATTCCCTCTACCACCATCACCACCTTTAGCCACTAAATATTCTTTTGCTTCAATAATATCTGCAACAACTTTACCTTTATTGTAAATAATTGTTCCCAATGGCACTTTTACATATGTATCTTTACCAGCAGCACCATAAAGATTTTTTGGTCCGCCTTTAACTCCATCTTCAGCAACGATTTTTTTACTTCCATAAAGTGAAAGTAAGGTATTTTTTCCTGGATCACCTACGAAATAGATGTTTCCGCCACGCCCACCATCTCCACCATCTGGACCACCTTTATCAACATGAGCCTCACGACGGAAAGAAATCATTCCGTCTCCACCTTTTCCAGCTTGTAAAGTAATTTTAATTTGATCAATAAAACGTGCCATTTTTGCTCCTTTTTTTTGATTTTGAATATTAGATTAATAATTTTACATTATAAAGATAAAAAATCATTTTGAAAGTCATTAACAAATAAAAAAGCACTATTGTGCTTATTTATTTAGCTTATCTAGATAATCAAGTACAGCATAACCTAAACCATGTTCATTTACATCTTTGGTTATATTGTTTGCTTTTTCTTTAACTTCGTCCTTTGCATTATTCATTACATATGAATGATAAAAACGTTTAAACATTGAAAAATCATTTTCGCTATCACCAATAACCATTACGTCATCAGCATTTACATGATTAAAAACGTTTTCTAACATTCAAGAAATTGCTCTACCTTTTGAGGCACCATATGAAAGAATTTCAATATTCATGTGTGTTTTAATAATTTTGCAATCTAATTGTTCTAAATTTTTAATTAATTCATCAATATTTTCGGTATTTTCAAAATACACTTCAATTTTTGCAACATCTTTTATATCGTTAAAATCTTTAACGATTTCAAACTGTTCGAATGATTCGCTTCTAAAGTAAATTTTGTTTAAAAATTCTTGATCTTCTTCTCTAAAAACATAGAATATTTTACTTGATCAAGCTGCAGCAGAAACATTTTTTTCTTTAAAAAGTTTAAAAATCTTCCTAACAACTTCTTTATCCAAGTACTGCTCTTTGATAAATTTTGCATTTTTGTAATCGTAAATTTGCACACCTGAAGAGCCAATAATATAATCTGCATCTGTAAGCTTGGCTAATTTTAACATTCTTGGACAAATTGGATTGCCTGTTGCAATGTTAAAACTAATATGATTCTGTTTAATAATACCTAAATTGAAGTTAGAAACATAAGCATCTCTTGAATAAATAGTGCCATCAACATCGCTAAATATAATTGGTTGTTTATTCATGTGTCCCCCTAAATTTCTAAATTGCCTATAAAATAATATAAGCAAAATGAAAAAATCCAAATAAAAAAATAGTATCTTTACTAAAAGATACTATAAATAAGTTATAAAAAATTATTAATAATTCATGATTTTTTCATACTCATCAAGAGTTCCATGATAAATAAAACTTTTATCTGGTGAAATTTCCAAAATTACATTGGCTACTTGATTAACTAAAGCACGGTTGTAAGTGGTAAAAATTGCACCACCACGATATTTTTTAAGACCTTCAATTACACTATCAATACTTTCCGCATCTAAGTGATCTAATGGCTGATCTAAAATTAAGAAATTAGCTTCTAAAAGCATCATTCTCGAAAACATTAAACGTGCTTTTTCTCCCCCAGAAGTAACATTAACTTTTTTGAAAACAGTTTCATTAGAAAAAAGCATTCTTCCTAAAAAACCACGCATTCTTTGATCGCTAACATCTCTTGTTTCTTCTGTTGTGTTTTCAAGCGGTCATTTTGAGATTCAATCAAGAATTGAAATATCTTCTTGGAAAAATTCTCTATTTTCATTTGGATAGTAAGTGTGTTTAATTGTTTGTCCTCATTTAATTTCACCAGCGGATGGTTTAATTTTGCCAATTAAACATTCCAAAAATTTTGTTTTGGCAATATCATCTTCTCCAATAAGAACCATCTTTTCACCTTTAGACAAGGTAAAAGACACATTTTCAAATAAAGTTTTTCCATTATCATCAACCAATGTTAAACCTTCCACACTTAAAATATCTTTACCAGGCTCACGATTAATATCCCAATTAATGTAAGGGTATTTACGATTTGAAGGTTTAATTTCATCTAATGTAATTTTTTCAAGAGATTTTTTTCTACTTGTTGCTTGTCTAGATTTTGAAGCATTAGCTGAGAAACGAGCAATAAATTGTTTTAATTTTTCAATTTGTTGCTCTTTTTTAGCATTTGATTGTTTCATCATTTCTCTAGCTAATTCACTACTTTCTTTTCAGAATGAATAGTTACCTGTATAAACTTTTGCTTCATTAAAGTCAATATCAACTATATGAGTACAAATGTTGTCTAAAAAATCACTATCGTGGCTTACTACAATCACAACATTTTGATAATCTGCCAAAAAGTTTTCAAGTCATTTAATTGCTCTTAAATCAAGATGGTTAGTTGGCTCATCCATGATTAAAATGTCAGGATTACCAAACAATGCTTTAGCTAGAAGAACCTTAATTTTTTGATTAGCAGTAAGTTCTGACATTTTTACTTCTCATTTATCTTTAGGTATTTGTAGGCCAGACAATAATTCCTGTGCATCGTTTTCAGCTGTATAACCGCCTAATTCTCCAAATTGTTCTTCTAATTCAGCGGCCCTTGTATAATCATCCATTGTTGCTTCTGGATTAGCATATATAGCATCTTTTTCTACTTTAATTTCATGCAATTCGGTATTTCCCATAATTACAACATCAGTAACTATTAAATCGTCATAAGCGTTATGATCTTGACTTAAAACACTTAAACGGCGGTTTTTTTCAATTAAAATTTGCCCACTTGTTGGCTCGATTTCTTTAGCAAGAATTTTTAAAAATGTACTTTTTCCTGCTCCATTAGCTCCAATAATTCCATAAGTATTACCGGCAGTAAATTTTAAATTTACATTTTCAAATAATTTTTTATCAGTAAAAACTTTACTTAAAGATTGAACTTCAATCATTTTGTTTCCTTTCTTGTTTTATTAATTAACAGATAGTCTAATATCATTTTTAATTTCTTCATAAAATTCTGAATTATTATACTTTGCAATGTAGAGAGCAATTTTTTGTGTATGTAAAATTTGAGCCACTTGTTGTAAATTTAAATTTGCTCCAGTTAAATTCACTGTATTAAAATATTCAATTTCATTTTTAGCTTCTTGCTCGCTAATTAATAAGTTGTGATCTTTTGTAACTAAATATTCAAGTAAAAGAGTAAACATTTTATATTTAGCACTATTTTCAACACGCATCATTAAGTTTTTAACTTCAGGATCACTCATTTCTTTAATTTGACTTAAGGTTTTATCAAGCAATTCATCTTTTAACAATCTTGGATTTTCTCTAATTACTTGCATCATTTCATATTCCAAGTTACTGTTTGAAAAATTAATAGTGTTATTTTTACCAATTTCAAAAATTGCTAATTTATAGTATCTTAACAATTCGTTGCTTGCATGATCCTTAATAAAATCTTGAAACAATTTTGTTTTAAGTTGCTCTAAATTTGTTACATCTTTAATATTTAATTGATCAATATTTTCATTTGTTATCAAAGTCGGAACTTTTCTTTTTACTTCTATAATTTCAATAGTTCAATGGTTGTTTTCTGGATCATTTAATTCAAACTTTTCGCCAACTTTTCTACCTAATACATTTTCATTAATTGAAAAAGAAGGCATAACTTTAGCTTCAATAATTAAATCTTTAATTGGTTGTTTATCTTGTTCTTTATTATTTTTGATTTGATAGTTCAATTTTACCAAATCACCCTTTGAAATAGGTTCTTTAACATCTGTTAAAAGAGGATATTGATTAATAAATTTTTGAAAAGAATTATTTAAAAAATTATTATCAACTTTACGATATTCAAATGGAAAGTGATTATTTTTATAATTAATTTTTTTTAGCTCTTCATGTTCATAAAAAGCAAAGTTAATTTCTGCCTCAAATTTTTCTGTATTAATCTCTTTTACTTCAACATTTGGAGAAACAACATTAAAAATATTTTTAAATTCTTTTTCAATGTTTTCTCTCATTTTATCCAGTTCTTTTTCAGTAACTACATTCACTGCTTCTCTTAAAATTGCATTTTGATCAATTTTTTGTTGTTTAGCAATAGCTGACAAAAGAATTTGATTTTGTATATTTTTTCATTCCTGACCACTTAAATTAATTGTTTCTTTCTTTTCTACATAATTAATCATTTCAATGCTCCTTAATTCAAAACTGCTTATTTAAGTTAATTTAATAATTATATTTATATCTATCTATATTTAGTAGAATTATTTAAAAATTCACTATTTTTCTTTTTTAGATAATAAAAAATAGTATTTTAAAAAATCATGTTTTAAATTTACCAAAAACAGTTAAATAGAAAAAAATAATTTTTTTGATACACACGGCTAAGTTGTTATATAATAACACTCGACTATATTTATATTTATTATTTAATAATATAGTTTTGGACATTTTAAATTTAAAAATTATTCAATATATATAGAAGAAAGGAATTACATGCCAACAATCAATCAATTGGTTACAAATGGTAGAGTTGATAAAGTTCGTAAATCTAAAGCACCTGCTTTAAACTTAGCATTCAACTCATTACATAAAAAACAATTAAAATTGTCAGCGCCTTTTAAAAGAGGTGTATGTACAAGGGTTGCTACAGTTAAACCTAAAAAACCTAACTCAGCGTTACGTAAATACGCTCGTGTTAAATTATCAAATGGAATGGAAGTTACTGCCTACATTGGTGGTGAAGGACATAACTTACAAGAACACTCAGTTGTATTAATTAGAGGTGGTAGAGTTAAAGACTTACCTGGGGTTAGATACCACATCGTGCGTGGAACACAAGATTTAGCCGGAGTTAACAACCGTAAACAAGGTCGTTCACTTTACGGAACTAAGAAAGAGAAAAAAAGCTAATAGCTTAAATTAAAGGAGTATATATGTCAAGAAAAAATAGTGCACCTATTAGAGAAGTTTTAGCTGACCCAATTTTTAACTCAGTTTTAGTTACCAAATTAATTAATACAATTATGTTAGATGGTAAAAAATCAATCGCTCAAGATATTCTTTACTCAGCATTTAACATTGTTAAAGAAAAAACACAAAAAGATCCAATGGAAGTTTTCTTATTAGCTATTGAAAACATTACACCACAATTAGAGGTTAGAACTAGAAGAATTGGTGGAACAAACTACCAAGTTCCAACTGAAGTTTCAGCACGTCGTAAACAAACTTTATCATTAAGATGATTAGTTCAATACGCTCGTCTTAGAAATGAAAAAACTATGGATGTTCGTTTAGCTAACGAAATTATTGATGCATCAAACAAAACAGGTGGAGCTATCAAAAAACGTGAAGACACACACAAAATGGCTGAAGCTAATCGTGCCTTTGCTCACTTTAGATGATAGTTTAATTAGGAATATAAGATACTATGGCTAGAGAATATGAATTAAAAGATTACCGTAACATCGGTATTATGGCTCACATTGATGCAGGAAAAACAACAACCACAGAAAGAATTCTTTTACATACAGGTAAAATTCACAAAATTGGTGAAACTCACGATGGAGCTTCACAAATGGACTGAATGGAACAAGAACAAGAACGTGGTATTACCATTACTTCAGCTGCAACAACAGCTTACTGAAATGGGAAAAGAATTAACATTATCGATACACCAGGACACGTTGATTTCACCGTTGAGGTTGAACGTTCATTACGTGTTTTAGATGGTGCTGTTGCTGTTTTAGATGCCCAAAGTGGTGTTGAACCTCAAACTGAAACAGTTTGAAGACAAGCAACAAATTATAGAGTTCCAAGAATTGTTTATGTTAACAAAATGGATAAAGCTGGTGCTGACTTCTTCATGTCAGTTAAATCAGTTAGAGATAGATTAAATGCTAACGCTGTTGCTATTCAAGTACCTATTGGTGCTGAAAGTTTCTTCGAAGGTATTGTTGATCTTGTAGAAATGAAAGCTTACGTTTATGATGGTAAAGCTGAAGAAATTGCTAAAGAAGTTGAAATTCCAGCTGATTTAGTTGAATTAGTACAAACTAAGAGACAAGAATTAATTGAAGCAGTTGCTACATTTGACGATGAATTTATGATGAAAGTGCTTGAAGGATACAATCCTGAAATTGATGAATTAAAAGCAATGATTAGAAAAGCAACTTTAACATCTGAATTCTTCCCTGTTGTTTGTGGAACCAGCTTTAAAAATAAAGCTGTTAAAAAAATGCTTGATGCTGTTGTCGACTACTTACCTTCTCCACTTGATGTTCCTGCAATTAAAGCAGAATTAAATGGACAAGAATTAGATATTCCTGCAACAGATGACCATGAATTTGCTGCTTTAGCATTTAAAATTATGACTGACCCTTACGTTGGATCATTAACATTCTTCCGTGTTTATGCTGGTGTTCTTAAAAAAGGAAGCTACGTATATAACTCAACTAAAGACGTAAAAGAAAGAATTGGTCGTATTATTCAAATGCACGCAAATAGCCGTCAAGAAATTGATGAATGTTATGCAGGAGATATTAATGCTGCTGTTGGTTTGAAATCAACAACAACTGGTGATACTTTAGTTAGTGAAAAATCTCCACACTACATTTTGGAAAAAATGGTGTTCCCAGAACCTGTTATTTCTCAAGCTCTTGAACCAGAATCAAAAGATGCTATGGAAAAATTAGCACTTGGATTACAAAAACTTGCGGCTGAAGATCCTACATTTAGAACTTACACAGATGAAGAAACTGGACAAACAATTATTGCCGGTATGGGTGAATTACACTTAGATATCATTGTTGATCGTTTAAGAAGAGAACACAACGTTAAAGCTAAAGTTGGTGCTCCACAAGTTTCATACCGTGAAACAATTACCAAAATGGCTGAAGTTGAAGGTAAACACGTTAAACAATCTGGTGGTAAAGGTCAATATGGTCACGTTTGAATTAAATTCGAACCAAACCAAGATCAAGGTTTTGAATTTGTTGATAAAATCGTTGGTGGAAAAATTCCTAAAGAATATATCAAATCAATTCAAAAAGGTCTTGAAGATAAAATGGCAGCAGGTATTTTAGCTGGTTATCCAATGATCGATATTAAAGCAACATTATTTGATGGATCATACCACGATGTCGATTCATCAGAAATGGCTTATAAAATTGCTGCTTCTAAAGCTTTAACTAAAGCTAAAGATCAATTAGGTACTGTATTATTAGAACCTATCATGGACGTTGCTGTTGTTATTCCAGAAGATTACTTTGGTGACATTATGGGTGATTTAACTCGTCGTCGTGGTCAAATCCAAGATAATGAAACTAGAAATGATGGAGCTCACATTATTCGTGCATTAGTTCCTCTTAAAGAAATGTTTGGTTATGCAACTGATATCCGTAGTATGACAGCTGGTCGTGGAACTTACCAAATGCAATTCCACCACTATGAAAAATGTCCAAAAAATATTGCTGATGAAATTATCAAACGTCGTAATATTCAAGTTAAAGACGAAGATTAATAATAAAACAAAAAAAGCACTTTTGTGCTTTTTTTCATATTTAACTTTTTTATAGATTTTTTAGTTAAATTAATTATTAAAATTGTTAATTTCTAAAACAATTGCTTTTGCAACTTTCATTAAATTCTGCATTGGTTCAATTAACTTAGATTCAAAATTCGTTATATATTTTTTCGATTGTCTTGGAGCAATTTGATTATTTGTTACTTCGTTTTTTAATAAACTTAAAAAATTAGTTACATTCAATTTTGCCTCTGGATTATTTATTTCAATTATGTATATATCACTTGTAATATTATTATCTTTTATATATTTGTCTAATGTGTCTATTACATAGTTTATTTGGGCAATTTTATTATTTTTATCAACCACCAATTCATCATTGTCAAAATAAGTAAAAATCATCGAATTTCATTCTCTTCATAAATTAACTGCTGAGTGTGTATGGCCAAAACTACCGTCGCCTAAATTTATATATCCTAATTTACTATAATCAATATTTGTTTTAGTTGCATCAAAAATTTTGTTTTTAAATTCACTTTCAAAACGGCTTTCGTGACTTTTCAAGCGATCAAAAAAGATTTCTTGACTTTCTTTAGCTAATTTTTTTTGACTTTTAAATAAAGGTCAATCCTTGCCTAAATCATTTGAATTAAATTCATCTAAAAATCTAGATATATATCAAGAATTAAATGCCTTATAATCACTTAAAATTACGTCATAAATTTCAGTATTAATTCTTGAAAAATTATTCATTTGAATTGCTAAATTATCTGCATTATCGTTTTGACTTAAATCAAATTGATCAAGAAGAAATGAAAAATCATCTTTAAGACTTATAAACTGGCCATTTTTATAATAACCTAAATCTTTAAATTCATTACTTTTAATCAACAAGGAATTTACTAAAGAATTTTTAACAATTCGATCATTTCAAAAATTAGTAAGTGCCGTCGCTTTATTTAAATTAAATTTAAAATACTCTAAAGCACCATTAGAATTTTGAACATTTAAAAAATCTTTTAATTCTTGATAGTAAAAAAGGTAAGAATTATAATATTTTCTTATTTGCGCCACAAATTGTGTTTCTAGTGTTTTGGAAAGATCATAAAAACTACTAGTACAGCTTGTTGAAATAATTGTTGTTGATAAAATTGCAGAAAATAAAAAGTGTTTTGAAAATTTTTTTAGTTTCATATATCCATTCTACGTTGTTTATATTTTACTTAATAAAAGTTAAAAAAGAAAAAAATAGACATTGTCTATTTCTTAATTATTGAAAAATTCTTTTAATTCTGCTACCTTATTTAATCTTTCTCAAGGTAAATTAAGATCATCTCTTCCAAAATGACCAAAATAAGAAGTTGGTGCAAAAATTGGCTTTCTCAAATCTAAATCTTTAATAATAGCAGCGGGTCTTAAATCAAAAATTGAATAGATAGCATCGATAATTTTATCATCAATTTCTTTTGAAACTAATCCAAAGGTATTTACGGCAATTGAAGTTGGTTGGGCAATTCCAATTGCATATGAAATTTGAATTTCTATTTTATTAACTATTCCTGTAGCAACAATATTTTTGGCAATTCACCTTGCGGCATAAGCAGCAGAACGATCTACTTTTGTAGAATCTTTACCACTAAATGCTCCACCGCCGTGTCTTGCGGCACCGCCGTAAGTATCTACAATTATTTTTCTTCCTGTTAATCCTGTATCTCCAATTGGTCCACCTATGACAAATTTTCCTGTTGGATTAATATAAATTTTTTCAGGTAATTCAAAACCATATTTGTCTAAAACTACTTTAATTATGTTGTTTTTAATGAAATCTTTAAATTCTTTTTCATCAAAATTAGCGTCATGCTGAATTGAAGTTAAAACAGTGTCAATTTTTATCGCATTAGAATTTGTATAATCAACAGTAACTTGACTTTTCATATCACTTTTTGCATATTTAAATTCACCGTTTTCACGTAATTTATCGGCTAATTTGACAATTTCGTGTGCAAGAGTAATTGCTAAAGGCATATATGTTGTAGTTTCATTAGTGGCATAACCAAACATAATTCCTTGATCACCTGCTCCTATTTCATTATCTAATAATACTCCTTGTTTAATATCAGGACTTTGAGTTTTAACATCCAATTGAATTTTCAAACCGTCTTTATATTGACCTGCTTTTTTCAAAACTTTAATGGCTACTGCTTCATGATCAATAGTTGCTAATGAAGATACTTCTCCTCCAATAGTCAAAATATTTCCACTTGCCATTGTTTCAATGGCCACGTGCGAATTTGGATCCTGTTTTAAATATTCATCAAGAATGGTATCTGAAATTTGATCACAAATTTTATCAGGGTGACCCTGACCAACTGATTCACTTGTAAAAAGTATTTTATGTTTCATAATAAAAAAAATCTCCTTAAGTCCAAACATAACTTGAGGAGTTAAATTTTCACATGTTAGATGATTATTCATCCCTTGTTATCCACCTTGCAATTTGTAGGTTGGCATGCATCAAAGCTACTAAGCTCCGCAACTCGTTATGTTTGTATTAAAATAATAAAGTAAAAAAATTTTTTTGGTATAAAAAAGTGAAAAATTTTAGAAATACTTTTCCATTAAATAATAGATATAATTAAAAGAATATTAAAAATAAAACTAAGAATTTTAGCAAGGAGACATAATGGGTTTTTTCAATTATTTAAAAAATAAAATTTTTAAAAAGAAAGATGATGTTGCTTTAAAAGAAGAAGAATTAAAAAAACAAAGTGAACTTGAATTAATTGAATCTAAAAAACTTGAAAAATATAATGCAGGTTTAGCAAAAACATCTTCACTTGGTCAAAAAATTTTTAACTTGCAATCTAAACACAAAAATATCAATGAAGATTTTTTTGAAGAGTTAGAAGAAATTTTAATCATGAGTGATATTAATGCTTCATTAGTTTATGCAATTGTTACTCACATTAAAAATGAAGTAGTAAAAAGAAATTTAACTGATGTTAAAGAAATCGGTGAATTAGTTGCCGATCAAATGTTTGTTGTTTATACAAACAAAAGTATCGTTGACACAACTTTAAATTATCAAGATGGACGTTTAAATGTATTCATCTTTATTGGAGTTAATGGTAGCGGGAAAACTACATCAATTGCTAAAATTGCCCATAAATACGTTAAAGAAGGAAAAAAAGTTTTAATTGCTGCAGCAGATACTTTTAGAGCTGGTGCTGTTAATCAATTAGAAATTTGAGCACAACGTGCAAATGCTGAAATTATCAAACCTGTTAAAGAAGGTGCAGATCCATCATCTGTTGTTTATGCTGCTTTAGAAAAGGCTAAAAATGAAAATTATGATCTTTTATTAATTGATACAGCTGGTAGATTACAAAATAAAATTAATTTAATGAAAGAATTAGAAAAAATGTATCAAATTATTCAAAGATTTCAAGATGATGCACCACACGATTGTTTGTTAGTTTTAGACGCTACAACTGGTCAAAATGGAGTTTCACAAGCTAAAGCTTTTAGCGAAGTTGCGCATCCAACTGGAATTATTTTAACGAAAATGGATGGAACTTCAAAAGGTGGAATTGTTTTATCAATCAAAGATGAATTTGATCTAAATGTTAAGTATATTGGATTGGGAGAAGGACTTGAAGATTTAGAAGAATTCGATTTAGATAAATTTATTTATACAATGACAAAAGATTTAATGGATGATCAAAATGACTAAAGACATTAATGATATTGAAGTAGTTGAATACTATATTCAGTTATTTGAAAAATATCAAAATTTTTTAACACAAACTCAAAAACAAGCTTTTCAACTTTATTTTCATGAAAACTTATCTTACCAAGAAATAGCAAATATTACTGCTACTACACGTTCAGCTGCTTATGATAGTGTTAAAAAAGCTTTAACTAATCTTGAAAAAATTGCTAAAAAATTTGAAAAAATATAAGATAAAAATAATAGAATTTTAAGCTTTTCATATATAATGGTAATTACTTTAGAACTTAAAAATAGGAGGGTTTATGTCAAGAGAAGGATTTACATTAGGTTGCACAGTATGTAAAAATGAAAATTACATCAGCAAAAAAAATAAAAAAAATAATCCAGAAAAATTAGAACTTGCTAAATACTGCAACACATGTAGAAAATCAACACCTCACAAAGAGAAAAAATAATTTTTCTCCCTTTCCTAAAGTTGCTACAAACAAGCAATTTTATTCAAAAAAACAAACTTATGTTTGTTTTTTTATTTATAGTCTGGTTCTAAGTTATTTGGATTTTTTAATAAAAAATCCCATTCTTCTTGATTATCTGCTTTTAGATTCAAAACATTCATTAAAATTTCTTGATTAGGAATTAATAAGCTGTTGTTTTTGTAAACGTTAAAAAGATTATTCTCTTTTCTTGTATTTGGATTTAAGAAATCATAGATAAATTGAATATTTTTATTTAAGTTCTCTTTTAATGAAAAAGATAAATAAAAAAATCTTTTTCAACCATAATTTACTTCTTCTGGTTTAACTAATTGATTATCAATGTCTTGTTTAACCAAGACATAATTATCATTTTGTCAAAAATTTGTATTATTAATTAAAAATCCATAACTAAAAAGAGCAATTTTGCCTTTTGAGGTTTGAAAATTAATATAGTCCGGTAATGCTCTAGTATCAGATTCATCTAGTGTTTGCACAGGAAATGAGGGGTTACCTATTGTATTTGATAAAAATTTAGCAGCTTTATCATTGGCTTTTATATTTTTGTATGGATTATCTTTAACAAAAGTTTCTGCTTTTCCACTTGCACCATAACCACCGCTTCTATAAAAAGGGGTTATTTCATAATTATATTCTTTAGGTACCTGCTCGTTTTCTTTTAAAAAATCATTTAAAGTTAATTGATATTCGCCACCAAAAGCATTCAAAATTTTTTCTCAATTATCTTTGCCAAAATAAAAATTTTTGTTTTTATCTTCTTCTCTCACTTTTAATAAAAAAGTCATTTTTTCTTCTGCAACTGGAATAGTTTTTATTTTTTGTTCTTTTCATTTTTTTTGATTTTCAATGCTTAAAGAAGAATTTTCACTAATAGGATTTTTTGATAGTGCAGCAAATGTAGCTTTTTTATGCAATAAATTATCAATTCCTGATGAAGATCCTAAAGATTCAATATCTAAAAGATATTTATTTTTATCATAAAGATAAGAAGAAATTCCATTTAAAAAAGATCACATACTTGTTGAGCCTTTAATTGAAATTACTTTATTGTTTGTTGAACATGAAATAACTGAAGACGACAAAAAGAAAGTACTTAGTACAATACCATTAACTAAAATTCATTTTTTAAAATGATTTTTCATGTTCAAATTATAGATTAAAATTTTTTTGAAATTTGAAAAATATTAATCCTTTTTTGTTATTATTTTGAAATAGTGAAAACAAATTTTAAAAATGGTAATCATGAAAAATTAAATAAAAATTTTTCTATTGTGATTCTATTAATAGGATTGTTTTTAATATCGTCTTTTTTGGTTTTTATAGTTTACAAATCATTTTACAGTTTTAAATATTACAAAAGTGAAATTTTTACTTTTACTTCTAATTTAAATACAGCTTTTAGTGGCGGTATTTTTCTTCCGCTTTTAACTACATTCATTGTTGCTTTTTTCACACTAATTATTTCTTGTCCTATAGGTTTAAAAATTGCATTTTGATTAAATTTAAGAAATAAAAATCATAAAATCTATCAAAAAAGTAAATTCTTTTTAAAAGTATTTAATGGTTTACCATCTGTTATTTTTGGACTGTTTGCCTTAATGGTTATCTCAAAATGAGTGCAGTTTATATTTAGATTAAATTCAGGAACAAATATTTTAAATGCAATTCTCATGTTATCTATTATGGCAATACCTACCATAACAAATAATATTATTCAAACCTTAGAAAAAGTGGAAATTGAATTAAAAAATTCGGCTAAATCATTAGGACTAAATACAAGTAAAATTGCCTATAAAATAGTCAAAAAAGAAATACGAAAAGAAATTTGAAGTGCTTATTTTTTAGCTTTTTCAAAAGTAATGGGTGAATCTGTTGCTTTAATGTTTATTTTGAAGTCACAAAATTACTTAAATATCTATAATAAAGGTTTTTTGGGAATATTAAATTCTTCATTAAAAACAATTGGGGCCTTACTACCAGCAAACTTTTTTGCTGAAAATGGAGGCGATGCTTTAAGAAGTTTAATGTTTGCTTTAGGATTAATCCTTTTTATCTTTATTATTTTTCTTAATTTGCTATTAACAAGCTTAATTGGTAAAAAAAGAAAAATTAAAATTAGAAATTTAGAAACTTTGAATTTATTTTTTTTAAAAAACATTAAAAACAAGAAAATTATTAATGACTTTTATAATATTAATAAAATTTTTTGAGAATTGTTTTCTGTTCTAATTTTTCTAATTGTTGGAATATGAATAATGGGAGATATAGTTCTAAATGGATTAAAATCTTTTTTTAATGAAAACAATACTTTAGTTGGAAACAATGGTGATTCAACTTTAAGAGCATTGCTTAATACATTAATTATTGGATTTTTTGCATTGCTAATTGCCTTTCCGATTTCTTTCTTTTCTGTTGTTTATATTAGTGAATATGCAGTCAATAAAAAAATTAAAAATTCTTTCTCTTCTCTTATTGATGCTTTTACTTCTGTGCCATCTATAATTTTTGGATTATTTGGTTATTCTGTTTTTATTTCGACATTTGGTTTTACAGCCGGTGGTAGTCAATCACACTCATTGTTAGCAGGAATTTTAACAATTTCAATGTTTATTATTCCTTTTATGATAAAAAGTATTCAAATAAGTTTTGATAGTTTTGATCATAATTTAAAAATAGCTGCACAAGCATTAGGACTATCAAAAGCCAAAATTATCTACAAATTAATATTTCCTAAAATTTGACCTAAATTAATTAATGTTTTAATTTTAATGCTCGCCAAGATAACTTCAGAAAGTGCTCCTTTTTTACTAACTACCGGAATGACTAATTCACCTATTTTGAGTTTGACGACTTTTGGTCAAACTATAACAACAAGAATGGTAGTTCAACTAAATAGTGCGGCGTCAAATGCGATAAATATAATGTATGAATGTGCTTTGATTTCTTTAATTCTATTCACATCATTATTCTATGTTTCTGATAAGATAATTCCAAAAATTTCTATGTTTAATTTTAAGAGGTTTATATGAGCGAAAAAATAAACAATAAAATAATTTTTAAAGTTGAAAATTTAAATTTCTGATACAACAATAAAGCAAAACAAGCTTTATTTAACATAAATTTAGAAATTAAAGAAAACAAAACAGTAGCTTTAATTGGTCCTTCTGGATGTGGAAAAAGTACTTTCTTAAAATTATTGAATCGTATTCAAGATGAAAATAATGCAAATGTTTATGAGGGTAAAATCTGATATTGAAAAAATGAAAGTCAAGAATTTGTGGACTTAAAAGATAGAAAAAAAATAAATAATATAGAACTACGACAACAAGTTGGTATGGTTTTTCAACAACCTACTGTTTTTCCTGTTTCAATTTATGAAAATATAGCAATTGGACTTAAAAACATTGGAATTTTTGATCCAAAAATTTTAGATCAAAAAGTTGAAGATGCACTTAAAAAAGCTGCTTTATATGACGAAGTAAAAGATAAACTTAAATCATCAGCAGCAGATCTTTCTGGCGGACAAAAACAAAGATTATGTATTGCTAGAACTATCGCTTTAGAACCAAAAGTAATTTTAATGGATGAACCAACATCGGCTTTAGATCCTATAGCTACGCAAAAAATTGAAAATTTAATTTTAAGTTTAAAAAATGATTACACAATTATTATTGTTACACATTCAATGTCACAAGCACAAAGAGTAACTGATGAAACAATTTTCTTTCTAAGCGGCGAAGTTATTGAACACTCAAGTACTAGACAAATTTTTACAAGTCCTCTAAATTCTAAAACTCGTGACTATATTATGGGAAAGATAGGTTAGTATGTCAATTAACTATAAACTACTAAAAAAGAGCGAAGAACATTTAAAAGAATTTTTTTATAGCTATGTCAATCATTCTATTAATATGCATGATTTAGTTTTAAATTTTATTAAACAATCATATTTAAAGGATGATTCTACAAAAATTTTTGATGAAATTTATAAATTAGAACAAATAAGTGATCGAATTCAAGTTGAAAATTTTGATGAATTATTATGAGATATCTCTAAAGATCAACCAATGTTGGATCATTTGCGTTGATATATTTGCGTACTTAATTCATTAGGTGATATTGAAAGAATCAATGATTATTTATTTTCGATTGCAAACTTTTTTAATAAGTATAAAACTAACATGATTAATGAAATTTATCAAATGGCTATTGAACTTAATGAAAAATTAAATTCAATTTTTCATAATTTTTTAAAATATACTCGTAGAAAACAAGCAAGTAAATTTTTTGAAGTTTTTAAAAAAGAAAAAGAGGATTATAAAATATTCTGTGATCAAAAAATTGAAAAATTAGCCCAAATTTTAAATGAAAAAAATGTTGATATTCAAATCATTATTAAACTTTCTTATGAACTTCATGCGCACTATAGAGTTGTAGAAAGAATGGAAAATATTTTAGAAAATCTTGTTTTCATTAATGAACCTGAGTTTTTTAAAAAGAAAATTGAAAAAAATGAATTAATTTAAAGAACTTTTGATGGTTCTTTTTTATGCTTTCTTTAGTTTTAATATAGAAATATTAAACAGCTTTTGTATATAATAAGCATTATGGAAAAATTATGAATTATTTTAGGAATTGTTGCAATTTTTCTTCTTGCCGCTGTTCCTCTTTTCACCTTTTTAATCTATCGAAGATACAAAATTGACAAATATAAAAAAATTAAAGATAGTTGATTTTTTAAGTTAGAAAATGACACAAATAATCGATATACAACTCTGAAAAGATTTAAATTTTTAGTAAAAAATCAACCAAATTTAAGTGATAAAGTTATAATACTCGAGCGTTTAGATGAAACAATGGATCAGTTAAGAATTAAGATTAAAATTTCTTTGCAAGATGCAAGTGATTTAGAAAAAAAATATAAAGTTTTTGAACTTAAAAAAATGTTTAAAAATCTTGATTCAATTTTTAAAAAATATGAAAATAGTTCCGCTGAATTTGAAGAATTATCGCAAACAACTAACTTACATTGAAATATAATCGAAAATGTTGCTGAATCTTCTTTTGATATTTTGAAGTACACTGAAAACTATATTGAACGCAATCAAAATTATTTAATTAATTCAAAAGACGAAATTTTAAACAAAATTATCCAATTCAAACGTGAAACAGCCAATTTAGAAGAAGAAAAGTTAAAGAAAAATATTTCACAAGTTTCTAATCAATTAAATGAGAATGAGAAAAAAATTATTAATTTTGTTAAAAAAGTTGATAGACTCAAAAAATTTGAATTCATAATTTTTAAATATTTACCTAATGAATTAAATACAATGAAAAATTCTAATAATTTTGATGCAAATGAAATTGACAATCTAATCCAAAGAAATGAAAAAATTAAAAAAGATTTTGTTTACCAACATTATCAAACTACTCAAAATGAATTAAGAAAAATTTTGTTTAGAATTTACTTCTTGAAAATAAAAAATAAAGAAAAAGAAAAAATTTCAGATTTCATTCCACAAATTTTAATTAAAATGAATGTTCTTCTTGACGATTTACATAAAGAAATTAAAAAGAGACAAAATTGATTTAACAAGATTAATTTTGACAAAATTATTTCTCTACTTAGTGGATTTAAAAAAGTAATTAGTTTAGAAATCGATAATAAACAAAATCAAATTACTTCATTGGAAAAGCTACAAAATTTCCTTAATGAAACTATTGATTTTATTGAAAAAATTAATAAATTCATACTAGAAGAACAAAAACAAGCAAATGCCAAATTATACTTTTTGAATTATTCGCAAATTAGTTATGAACTTTTTTTAAAAACCTTTAAAGATTTTGAACTTTTAGAAAAAACAAATGCGAATGAAAAATTGAATAGTGATTTATTAAAAGCACATAAATTGTTTGATGATTTTAAAGAACAAATTTATAGAAATAAAGAAAAAAGTGGACGAATAGATTTTGAAAAAATTCTTCAAAGTGAATTTTGAAAAGAAAAAGAAAAATTGTTACTTGAAGCATTTAAAAAGTCATATAAAGCATATTTATACAAAGAAATGACAAATCAGTTACTTGAAAATTCATATTTATTAAGACATAACAATGAAAAATTTATTAATTTAATCGAAGGAGTTAATAAATTTATGAAAACTAAAAATTATGAACAAGCATATGAATTATTAAGTAACTATCTAAAAAAGGAAAAAAGATATGTACGATAAAATTTTAATTCGTTATGGAGAACTTACACTTAAACATAAAAATCGTCAAAACTTTATTGACAAACTTGCAGATAATGTTTGAAAAATTGTGGGTGAAAAGCCTAAAGCTGGTTTTGATCGAATGTATTTAAATTACACAAATTTAAATCTAGAAAAACTAAATTTTGTTTTTGGAATTACTTCTTATTCTCCTGCAATTGTGTGCGACAAAGATCTTGAAATAATCAAAGAAAAAATCAAATTATTAGTTAAAAATAATATTAAAACTTTCAAAATTAGTGCTAGAAGATCAGATAAAAGTTACCCTCTTACATCAAATGAATTAAATCAAACTTTGGGGGCTTTTTTACTTAATGAGTTTTCTAATTTAAAAGTAGATGTACACAACCCAGATTTAATAGTTAACGTTGAAATTAGAAAAAATGAAGCATTTATTTTTGATAAAGAAATTCAAGGTTTAGGTGGTCTACCAGTGGGAACTGCTGGAAAAGTTTTACATCTTATGAGTGGAGGAATTGATTCTCCAGTAGCCGCTTATCAATTAATGAAAAGAGGTCTTGAAATTGTTTATCTTTCATTTATTTCTCCACCACAAACTGATGAAAAAACTGTTAATAAATTAAAAAATTTAATTCAAATTCTTAATCAATATCAGGGCAAATCCACCTTACACTTGGCCACATATACCAAGTTAATGAATTACATTTATCTCACTTCTAATTCTTCATATCGTATTAATTTAATGAGAAGAAGTTTTTACCGAATAGCTAGTAAATTAGCAGAAAAAAATAATATTTTAGCATTATCAAATGGAGAAAATTTAGGACAAGTAGCATCACAAACTTTAGAGTCAATCAATACAATATCATCACAAAGTAGTTTAGTAATTTTTAGACCACTACTTACTAATGACAAAAACGAAACAATTGAGATTGCTAAAAAAATTAAAACATATGAACTTTCAATTCAAAAAGCCAATGAAACTTGCGAACTTTTTGCTCCTAAAAAGCCTGTAACTAGACCAAAAAAAGAAGAAGCAGAATTTTTAGAAAATGAATTAAACATGATTGGAGAAATGGAAGAGGAAATTCTTAATCAAAATATTGAAAAAATTTACTTTAATTAAGATTAAAATTAAAGTAGTAATTTTTTAAGATAAGGAGATTTTATGTCAGCAATTACAAAAATTTTAACAAGAGAAATTCTTGACTCAAGAGGTAATCCAACCGTTCAAGTTGAAGTTTTTACAGCAAATGGAGGTCATGGAATAGCAAATGTTCCTTCTGGTGCTTCAACTGGATCAAAAGAAGCGTTAGAATTGAGAGATAAAGGCAGTGAATTTGAAACCAATTGATTTGGCGGAAAAGGTGTTATGAATGCTGTAAAAAATGCTCAAATTCTAGGACAGTATTTAGTTAACTGAAAATTTGACGTTTTTAATCAGAGGGAAATCGATCAAACATTAATACAACTAGACGGCACACCTAATAAAAATAAATATGGAGCTAACGCAATTTTAGGAATTAGTCTAGCAGTTGCTCGCGCTGCTGCAAATGAATTGAAAATGCCTCTTTATAAATATTTAGGAGGTGTTAATGCTTCATTACTTCCTTTACCAATGTTGAATGTTTTAAATGGTGGTGCACACGCATCTAATACTGTTGATTTCCAAGAATTCATGATCATGCCACTAGGAGCTAAAACTTTTAGAGAAGCATTGCAAATGGCAAATAAAGTTTTTCACACTTTAGCAAAAATACTAAAAAATAACGGGCATGGCACTCAAGTAGGAGATGAAGGTGGATTTGCTCCAAACGCTCATAGTCATGAAGAAATTTTAGATTATTTAATTGAGGCCATTGAAAAAGCTGGTTATACTCCTTCAACAAGTGGCGAAAACGCAATTGCAATTGCAATTGATGCTGCAGCAAGTGAAATTTATAATGAAGAAACAGGAATTTATACTTTTAAAAAACTTAAAGAAGCTATAGACAATAATAAACCTGGTTTTGAACACTTACAAAAACAAAAACTTTCATTTACAACAGATGAATTACTAGATTATTATCAATCACTTGTTAACAAATATCCTATTATTTCAATTGAAGATGGATTTGCAGAGAATGATTGAGATGGATTTGTTAAATTTACTGCAAAATTTGGAAACAAAGTTCAAATTGTTGGGGATGATTTAACTGTTACTAATCCAAAATTGCTTGAGAAAGCAATTAATGAAAAAGCAATGAATTCAATTTTAATTAAACTTAATCAAATTGGTACTTTAACTGAAACTATTGATGCAATTCAATTAGCACAAATTAACAATATGACAGCTGTTGTAAGTCATCGTTCAGGAGAAACTGAAGATTCAACTATTGCAGACTTAGCTGTAGCTCTAAGCACAGGACAAATCAAAACAGGTTCTTTATCAAGAAGCGATAGAATTGCAAAATATAACAGATTATTACAAATTGAAGAAGAATTGGGCGAATCTGCACAATTTAAAGCTGAAAAATCATTTTACAATTTAATTAAATAATGGAAAAAGCTCCATTATTTTTTTATAATATGCTTATGAAAACATATGAAAAATATTTATATCCTGAGATTGAACCTTATGAAAAAGGATTTTATGATACAAAAGATGGTCACCAAATTTATTATGAAATAAGTGGAAATCCTCACGGAGTTCCAATATTATATATTCATGGTGGACCAGGCGGAGGAACCAGTAAAAATTCAAGAAGATTTTTTAACCCAGAGTACTATAAAATAGTTGTATTTGATCAAAGAGGATGCGGAAAATCTCAACCTTCGCTTAGTTTAAAAAATAATAATTCTAATAAATTAGTTGAAGATATTGAAAATTTAAGAGTTTTTTTAAACATCAAAGAATGAATTCTTTTTGGTGGATCATGAGGTTCAACTTTAAGTCTTTTATATGCTTTAAAATACCCAAACAATGTTTCAAAAATGATACTAAGAGGAATTTTCTTAGCTAGACAAAGTGATGTAGATTGATTGTATCAAGAGGGTGCATCATATATGAAGCCAATTGAATTTGCAAAATTTACATCAATTTTAAGTAGCGAAGAAAGAAATAATATCGTTGAATCATACTATAAAATAATGAATTATGGAACAGAAAAAGAAAAAGAAATAGCATTTAGAGAATGATCAAGATGAGAAACATCACTTGTTTCTATTAATCAAATGAACTTTGATGAAAATGATAAAAAAGGAAATGCTGAAATTTCTTTACTAGAAAATTATTATTTTTATAATAAAACTTTTATTCCTGAAAATTATATTTTGGATAACATCAAAATTATTCAACATATTGAAACTTTTATTGTTCATGGTGAATATGACTTGGATTGTCGTCCATCAAGTGCATATGAATTGCATCAAAAAATGTTAAATTCACAACTTTTTATTATTAAAAAAGCAGCACATACTATTGGTGACTATAAAATTACTAAAAAATTGGTAGAAATTACCAATTCATTAGTTAAATAAATTTAATGTTTGAAATTTTTCAAACATTTTTTTATTGCAATAAAAAAATGGTCAAAAACCATTTTACATTTTAGCAACTATTAATTCAACAATTTCACTAAAGCCGCCTTGTGTTGCATAATATAGAGCGTTTTGTTGGAAGTTATCAGTTATTGTTACATTTGCTCCATTTTCAATTAAAATGGCAGCAACATCATTATAACCTTTTTGAGCAGCAATCATTAAAGCTGTTGTTCCATAATCATTTTGAGCATCAATTTCTGCTCCTTTTTCAATTAACTCTTTGACAATATATTGGTTGTTTGCATTAGCGGCAAAATGAAGAGCAAAACAGCCATCAAGTAATTTTAAATTTGGATTTGCGCCATTGTCTAAAAGAATTTTTGCCAAAATCAAATTGTTATTTAAACATGCTATAGATAAAGCACTTTCGTCTTCATCATTTAAAGCGTCAATATCTAATTTGTTTTCTAATAATTTTTTAACTATTTCCAAGTTATTATTAAATACTGCTTGATGAAGTGGATTATTTCCAAAATCATCTTTTTCATTTAAATCTTGAGAAACAAATTGCATTAAATCTTTTAAACCAAAAGTAGTAATATAATCAAGAGCTTTGTGCCCACTATTGTCCTTAATTGAAGTATCGGCATTATATTTTAATAATAAATGTTTAGCGGTTTCTGTTCTTTTTGACATTATTGAATACATTAATGGTGTTTTGCCTTCGTCATCAGTTAAATTGACATCTAACCCTGCTTCAATTAAAAGATCAATAACTTCCTTATTTGAACCATCAGCAGCAGCATGCAAGGCACTTATACTTTTATTGTTAAAAATAAATGGATCAGCTTCTTTTTCAAGTAAAAGCTTTACTACATCTTTAAATCCTTTATAAGCTGCATAAATTAAAGGAGTATTGCCATCCTGATCTCTTTTATTTAAATTAATTCCACCTTTATTGATAAAAGTAAGAATTACTGCTTTTTGCCCTTTTTGACAAGCATTTAAAAAAATCTGACTAATATCCATAATTCTCTCCTATTTTGAAATTAGTAAGTTAACTAATTTTTCATTATTATTTTTTACTGCAATCGACAATGCGTTTTCTTGTTCATTGTTAACATGATTAAGAAGATAATTATCAAATTCTGTAATTATCTGTGAATATTCAAAAGCAAGATAATTTTTCGTTTTTTTACATGCATAAATGAGCGCGGTGTTACCTTGTTCATCAATTAAATCCAATCGTGCATTTTTTTCTAATAATGCATACAAGTATTCAGTTTGATATTCATTCCCATGTTCAACCAAATACATTAAAGCACTTTTTCCATTATAATCAACTGCATTAGTATTTATATTTTTTCTTAGTAAATAATCTAGAACAACACTTGGAACACTTGATGAATTGTATGATGTTGCAAAAGGAATAAATTTGCATGCACTAATTAAAGGTGTGCTTCCGTCTTCATCTAATACAGCATCAAAATTAAAATTATTTTCATGAAGAATAACCAAAATTTTTTCCAAATATTTGTTTTCAACAGTGTCAAAAGTAAAATTCATAGCATTTTCTCTTCTGAATATGTTGCTTAAACAATTTTCACCTTTCGAATTCGTCAAATTAACATCTGCACCATTTTCTATTAAAATTTTGGCGCTTTCATAATCAAAAAAATTAATTGCGTAACTTAAAGGCGAAATACCAAAAGTATTATCATCTTGATCAGAAAAAATATTTACATCAACTCCTTGTTTTAAAAATTTTGTTAATTCTTGATAATTTTTCATTTTAATTAAATCAAAAATGCTCAATGACGAATCACCCTTTAAAACAGCTAATAAAGTGCTATTTGATAAATATTTTAGAGCAAATTCTAAAGGACTTTCACCATAGTCATTTTTCTCATTTATGTTTGCTTCATTGTTTATTAAAATCTTTGCAACTTTATCATAATTATATTTTTCACTAAAAACTCCATATCTAGAAACAACTAAATTCAATGGAGTATTTCCGTTTAAATCTTTTACGTTGACTTTTGCACCTTTTTTACAAAGCAACTCAACACATTCTTGCATTCCTTTTTCAGCAGCAATGTGCAATGGAGTTTGTCCTTGTGAATTTTTTCTTATCAAACTTACCCCATGATTAAATAAAACTTCTAAACATTCTTTGATTTTATCTAGTGATTTTCTTTCTTCATTTTTTAAAAGTAAATGAATTGGGCCATCACCATATGTGTTTTTTGCATTTATGTCTGCGTCTCGTTGTAGTAATATTTCTAGTCCTTTTGCATCTGCAGCTAAAGCTGCAATATGAACTAATGTATTATTTGGTGTTCAGGAACATGTTGATGTAATATCTAAAGTTTTATATTGTTCATGTATTTCATCAATTTTATTTTTTGCATAGCTATCTAACAAATTATCAATTTTCATATATTCTTTTTTCCTATTTTTTTATTTTTATCTATATTAATTTATTTTAACATTTTTAAATTTCAATTATTAAAAATGAAAATACAGCAAAACTTTTAATTCACAAAATTGCGTTTTAAAGAATATTACAAAAATTCACACATTTATCTATTTATTACACATAAAAATATAATCTAATTCATCGTTTTTTTAAGTGTGTATGATTTAAATAAAAAATAGAATTCTAAACTGTTTGTGTTTTTTAAAAGAATAGGAATTTTAATCTTAATTAGACAATTTTTATAATTCTGATTTACTTGTAAAATAGTCTTTTTAGAAACAAATTTCAAATCGCAAAATCATTTTTACTACTTTTGAAGTAAGAAAAAACACAACTTTCGTTGTGTTAAATCATATTATTTGTTTAAACCTTTTCAAGTTCAATATCTTACTTCATCCATGTCAATTCCATGTTCTTTAATATATGCATTATGTTGATCAATTTTATCTTGCATTTTATCAACAAATGATTTAGCTTTATCATAACCTAGAACTGCTTTTGCTGCGGTTTGAGCCATATGGAATCTATCCATTTCGCTCATTAAACGAATATCGAATGAAGTTGTAATATCACCGTTTTCTCTATAACCATGAATGTGTAAATTATGATTATTTCTTAAGAAGAAAATATCTCTAATTAAAGCTTCATAACCGTGGAAAGCAAAAAGAATTGGTTTGTCTTTGGTAAAAATTGAATCAAACTCATAGTTACTTAATCCACGAGGATCAATTGAAGGATGACGAAGTTTTAATAAATCAACAACATTTACAAATCTTATTTTAAGAGTAGGGAATTTTTCATTTAAATATGAAATTGCAGCTAGTGCTTCTAAAGTTGGTTCAGTTCCTGCTGCTGCAACAACCAAATCTGGTTCTTCTTCTAAAGTACATGTTGAAGCTCATGAAATAACTTTTAAACCATTTTTAACAAGAATATTAGCTTCTCTAGGACTAAATCATTGTTCTCTTGGTTGTTTTGAAGCAACAATTAAATTAATTACATCTCTTTCTTTAAACGCTTTATCTAAAACAGCAAGTAAAGTATTAGAATCTGCTGGTAAGTATTCTCTAATTAATTCTGGTTTTTTATCTGCCAAATGACCTAAAATACCTGGATCTTGATGAGTATAACCATTGTGATCTTGTTGGAAAGCAGTAGAAGTTGCAATTACATTTAAAGAAGGATAATCATTTCTTCAATGCACTTTTTTAGCTTTTGCAACTCATTTCATATGTTGAGTTAACATTGAATCAACAACTCTCAAGAATGATTCATATGAAGCAAACATTCCGTGACGGCCTGTTAAAACATAACCTTCTAAAAATCCTTCAGCTTGATGTTCAGATAATTGCGAATCTATTACTCTTCCTGCTGGACCAATGTTTTCGTCTAAATCATAGTCAACTCTTTCTAATCATTGTCTATTTGTTGTTTTTAAAACATCAAATAATCTGTTTGATTTAGTTTCATCAGGTCCGAAAATTCTAAAATTAGTAGGGTTTCTTTTAATAACATCTGCAAATCATGTACCTGCGCTAACCATATCTTGAGCTTTAATTGCACCAGGTTTGTCAAAGTCTATAGCAAATTGTTCTCAATTTGGTAAATCTAAATTTTTTGGATTAATTCCACCGTTGGTAATTGGATTCATTGCCATACGTTTATTGCCTTTTGGAGCAATTTCGGCGTAATGAGCTTTAAATGATCCATCTTGATTAAATAATTCTCTTGGTTTATATGATTCTAATCAATTTACTAAATCAGCTTTTTTAGTGGTGTTTTCTGATGAAACAGCAAGTGGAACTTGATGAGATCTAAAACTTCCTTCATAAACTTTGTCATCAATTTTATGAGGACATGTTCATCCTTTTGGTGTTCTAACAACTAATGCAGGTCAAATAGGACGTTTTGCATGATTTGCAGAATTTGCTCTCGCTTCTCTTTGAATTCTTTGGATTTTTTCTATTGCTTTGTCAAATGCTTTTGCCATTGAAAGATGAATTGCTTCTGGTCTAAAAACATCAGCTTCAACAAAAATCGCTTCTCAACCAAAACCTGCTAAAAGTTGTTTAATCTCTTTATCAGTTTTTCTTGCCAAAATTGTTGGATTAGAAATTTTTCCACCATTAATATGTAAGATTGGTAAAACTGCACCATCATTAACAGGATTAATAAATGATGATGAATACCATCCAGCCATTAATGGTCCTGTTTCAGCCTCTCCATCACCAATTACAGTTGCAGCAATTACATCTGGATTATCTAAAATTGCCCCAGTAGCATGTGAAAGCGCATAACCTAATTCACCACCCTCATGAATTGAACCTGGTGTTTCTGGCGCAGCATGTGAAGCAGTTCCTCCAGGAAATGAAAAGCGCTTAAACATTTTGTTTAATCCCGCTAAATCTTGTGTAATTTCGGGAAATAACTCTGTATATGAACCATCAAGATATGAGTTTGAAATCATAACTTGACCTCCGTGTCCAGGTCCCTCAATATAGAACATATTTAAATCATATTTATTTATCACACGATTTAAATGTGCATAAATCAAATTTTGTCCAGGAATAGTTCCTCAGTGACCAATTGGATAAATTTTAATATCTTCATCTTTTAAGGGTTCTTGTAAAAGAGGATTGTTTTTTAAATACATTTGTCCAACTGAAAGATAATTAGCTGCTCTTCATCAAGCATGAATTTTGTCTAAATATTTTTTTGAATCAAAGTTTGTTTTGCTCATGGTTTTCTCCTATTGTTAATTAAAATAAGCGCATAAAAAAACTATTAGAAAAAATAGTTAATTCTTCAATTTAATTATATATATTAATGCGCCAGAGCAAATAAAAATAGATGCCAAACACCTATTTTATTTGCTATTATTGAACTTTGTTAGCTAAAGCTAATAATTGATCTTTATATTGTTCTAAAATTTGTTTTTGAGTAAGTGATTTTAGAGGTTCTACTTTTGTACCTGCAATCAGTAATGAATCAATTTGTTTTGCACCTAAAAAGTTAAAAGTTCCTTCTAATGCACGCACATGATCCCCAAATTCATATCATCCTTTTGGTGCACCTTGTGTTCCAATAATGATAACTTGTAAGTGATCTAATAATCCTATTGATCCGCCTTGTTTTGCATATTTATATGAGAAAGTTTTGTCAGCTACACACACTGCATCTAAAAAGTTTTTAACTAAAGAAGAATAGTTAAAATTAATCATTGGTGATGAAATAATTAAAACATCTGTGTTTTTTAATAAATCAATGAATTCATCAGAATCACCATCTGAGAAAAATTTTTGAAAATTCTTTGCATTTAATGATTTTTTTGCAAAAGGCGAATCATTTAAATCAAGAAATTTTAAATGTGATTTTTCTCTATTTTCCAACAAATAATCAACAAGTGTTAAATTTGCTGCTCATGATAAAGATTCTGCATTAACAGAACCATTAACGGATAGAACTCTTATTGCTTTTTTTTCTTGCATTTTTCTTTTTACTCCTGAATTAAAAATTATTTATATGTATATGGTACTATAAATAGGGGTATGAAAGTACTAAAAGTTGAAAAAATAATTTTAAAAAACAATATCAAATAAATAATCTTTATAATTACAAATAATATGAGTTTAGAAATGAAATTGGGAATTATTTTTGGGATTATTGGAATGAGTATTTTACTTATTTCTTTTTTCACTTCATTTTTTATTCAAAAATATAAAAAGAATAAGAAAAATTCAGTCGGCTTTCTTTTTGAAGAAAAAATTAAAGCTAATTTTAAAAATTTAGCTAAAGAAGAAAAATATAAATTTGTTGAAGGCGGTCTTTTTAAATATGCTAGTAATCAGCATTTTGATTTAGACGGAATATTAATTACTAACAAAGTAGTTTTTATTATTGAAACAAAATATTATATTGGCCATTTACAAGGAAGTTGCTTATCAACTGAAATAAATCTAATTAAAGGTAAAAAAGAAACTAAATTTAAAAATCCTTTTACACAAAATTTGAAGCATATTCAACACTTTTATAGACTTTTAGGTTTTAAAGTTCCGGTTTTTTCACTTTTAGTTCTGCCAGAAAATACAACATATGATATAGATGATTTACAAGATTGATCATTGATTGCAAACGAAAATGAAATAAAAGACTTAATTAAAGATGTTTTGGGCGATATGCATGAAGAATTAGATATTGTTTTAGATACTAGAAAAGCTATTGTTCAAATTCTAAATGATCATAGAACTGCATCACTAAAAGACATTAAAAAATTTGGGAAGATTATAAACACTAAAAATGACAAATAGTGATAATTTTATTGGAACAATAGAAATTGATGGCATACCTTATCACGTCTATCAAAAGATAAGCAAAGCAACAGATACTTTTTCAGTAAAAATTGTAAAATCAGTTAAAAGCGGATATTTCTATTTCGTAGTTATTGCACCACAAAAAATTACTATTGAAACTTTTTTAAAGCACGATTTAGCAAATTTAGCACTTAAAGTTTTGGATAAACCTGCTCCAAAACCAAATTTAGTTAATCAAATGATTTTTGATTATTCTTTTGACAAATCTCTTACTAAACTATCATTTTTGGGAATTGAAAATGAAGTACAATTCTATTTTCAAACTAAACTAAATTTTATGCATCATGACCCAGAAAAAAAGAAAATAATTTTCTATTTAAAGTGCAAAGATGATGAAAATACAAAAATTAAAAAAACTGTTTTAAAAATACTTAATGAAAAATTATTTGAATTTATAAAAAGAATTCAAGATTTTTATTGTCAAAAATTTGACTTGGTTGTTAACGAAACCAAAATTGTTCATCGAATAAAATCCTTTTGAGCCGAAAATATAGTGCATCACGTTAATGGAAATAAGCAAATAACTATTAAATATAATATTAATTTAGTTTTTTTAGAACCTTCGATCATTGAGACTATCATTGTTCATGAATTAGCACATAATAAACATCGAAATCATAGCACCGCTTTTAAAAAAGAATGTGAATTCATGATGCCTAATTTTAAAACTGAAAATTCAAAGCTTTTAAAATATAAAATTAATCCTCATATATAAAATAAGATCCTCTGTTTATGAATTCAGAGTTTTATTTTTATATTTTTAATTAATATTGAAAATATTAGATATTAATATAATTAATTTTATGAATAAATATGAATTAGTTTCGAAATATCAACCAGCAGGAGATCAACCACAAGCTATTGCTGAGTTGATTGCAAATATAGAAAATGGTGAAAAATTCCAAGTTTTAAAAGGAATTACTGGGTCTGGTAAAACTTTTACAATTGCTAATGTTATAAAACATTTTAATAGACCGGTTTTAGTTCTTTCGCACAATAAAACTTTAGCTTCACAACTTTATAGTGAACTGAAAGGTTTTTTTCCTAATAACAAAGTTGAATATTTTGTTTCCTACTTCGATTACTATCGTCCTGAGTACTATCATGTTGCTAGCGATTCATACAGTGAAAAAGTTTCACAAACTAATGCAGAATTAGATGCAATGAGAATGTCGTCCGTCAATTCAGTTTTAACAAGAAATGACACTATTGTTGTTGCTTCAGTTTCAGCTATTTATGGTGCTTTAAATCCTCAAGAATATAAAGACAATTTTTGAGATATTCATGTTGGAATGCAAATTAGTAGACAAGAATTTTTGAGAAAACTTGTTATTTTACAATATCAAAGAAATGAAGTAGATCAACCTTTAGGATCTTTTAGTTCTAAAGGAGACATTGTTTTTATTAGACCGGCGGATGATGAAAATTATTTGATTAGAATTGAATTTTTTGGAGATGAAATTGATGGCATTGCAATCATTCATCCAACAACTAAAGATATTTTAGAAAAAGTTAAACAACGAACAATTTTTCCTGCTCAAGCTTATACTGTTTCAAAAGATATTATTCAAGAAGCATGTCAAAAAATTTATCATGAAATGGTTGAAAGAGTTAAATATTTTGAAAGTAATAACAAACTTCTTGAAGCACAAAGAATTGAAGAAAGAACAAAAAAAGATATTGACTCTTTAGATCAATTTGGAGTTTGTCCAGGAATTGAAAATTACGCTTTATATATGGATAGAAGAAATCCAGGCGAAAGACCTTACACCTTATTAGACTATTTTAAAGGTAAAAATCCACTTGTCATTATTGATGAATCTCACATGATGCTTCCACAGTTAGCTGCAATGTATCGTGGAGATAGAGCAAGAAAAGAAACACTCGTAGAATTTGGTTTTAGGTTACCTAGTGCTCTAGATAATAGACCATTACGTTTTGAAGAATTTGAAGAATGTTTTGATTTTCAAACTATCTATATTTCAGCAACACCAGCACAATATGAACTAGATAAAACTTATGGAGTAATTACACCTCTTTATATTCGTCCCACTGGTCTTTTAGATCCAAAAATTGAAGTTAAACCAACTAAAGGTCAAGTTGAAGACATCTATGATGAATTACAAAAGCAAAAAACAAAAGGCGAAAAAACTTTAATTTTAACTACCACAAAACGTTTAGCAGAAGAACTAACTCGTTATTTCTTACAAAAAAATGAAAAAATTGCCTACATTCATTCAGAACACAAAACATTTGAAAGAAATAATATTTTAAGAAAACTAAGAAGCGGTATTTATGATACAGTCATTGGAATTAACTTGCTAAGAGAAGGTATTGATTTACCCGAAGTAAGCTTAATTATAGTATTAGATGCAGATAAAGAAGGATTTTTAAGATCTACAAGCAGTTTAATTCAAATTGCTGGACGGGCAGCAAGAAATGCGAATGGAAGAGTAATTTTTTACGCTGATAAAATTACCAAAAGTATGCAAGAAACAATTGAAGACAACGAATACAAAAGAAAAATTCAAATTGCTTATAATGAAAAACACGGAATTATTCCGCAAACAATTCAAAAACCAATTCCCGAACCAATTCAGGGAAGTGATCAATTAATTAATGACATTCAATTATTTTTAAATGCCAAGGACAAAAAAGAAAAAACGTCACTCTCAAAAGAAGAAATTTTAGCTGAATTAAGAAAACAAATGAATCAGGCTTCAAAAGAACTAGATTATGAAAGAGCAATTGAATTAAGAGATATGATCTTTGATTTAGAAGCTGGAAACTAGAAAGGGTTATAAATGTCAAGTAAAGAAGAAATTATTATCAAAGGAGCTAGAGAAAATAACTTAAAGAACATTTCTCTTACTCTTCCAAAAAATAAATTAATTGTTTTTACAGGACTTTCTGGTAGTGGGAAGTCTTCTTTAGCTTTTAATACTATTTATGAAGAAGGAAGAAGAAGATATGTAGATAGTTTAGGAAGCTATGCAAGAATGTTTTTAGGTGGTACAAGTAAACCTGACGTTGATTCAATTGATGGACTTAGTCCTTCAATTTCAATTGAACAAAAAACAACTCATAACAATCCTCGTTCAACTGTTGGAACAGTAACTGAAATTTATGACTATTTTAGACTTCTTTTTGCCAGAATTGGAAAACCATTTTGTCCAAATCATGATATTGAAATTACTTCACAAACTAACAAAGATATTATCAAATCAATTTATCAACTTCCCCAGGATAGCAAACTTTACATTCTCTCGCCTGTTGTTGATGGTGAAAAAGGAACTTTTGCGAATTTAATTGAAAAATTAAAAAGAGAAGGTTTTATTAGAATTAAAGTTGATGGACAAATTTTGAATTTAGACGAACCTATTGTTCTTGAAAAAAATATTAAACATACTATTGATATAGTTGTTGATCGTTTAGTTTTAAATGAAGAAAATTACAATCGAATTTCTGAAGCAATCAATGTCGGTTTAGAATACAGTAAAGGTTTAATTAAAGTTGAAACAACTGATGGTATTATTAAAACTTTTTCAAAATTACACTCATGTATTTATAAAGATTTTGAAATGCCTAAGATTGAAACTCGTCTATTTTCATTTAATTCACCTTTTGGAATGTGCTCACATTGTAAAGGTTTAGGTGTTGATTTAAAAGCTGATTTTGATTCATTGGTACAAGAACCTTGAAGATCAATTAATCAAGGTGGAATTAAGATTTTTGAAAACACTGTTGGTACACAAAATTTAGAATGACAGGAGTTTGAAATTTTGTGTAAGTACTACAATATTGATCTTAATACTCCAATTGAAGATTTGTCTAAAGAAGACTTAGATATAGTTAAATACGGATCAAAAGAAGAAATTGAATTTGTTCTTGTTTCAGTTAATGGTAATAAAATTAGGAGAACTAAATTTATTGAAGGTATATTAAACAAAATCGAAAGACAATATATTGAAACTTCAAGCGAAAAAATTAGAGAATGATTAAAAAAATTCATGGGTACTTTTACATGTAAACATTGTAATGGGACTAGATTAAATAAATATGCTTTAGCTGTAAAAGTTCACGGTTTTAACATTTATGACTTTGTTTCAATGAGTGTTGAAGATGCTTTAAAAACTCTTCTCAATTTAAATTTAACTGAAGAAGAAACTGCCATATCAACCTTAATTACTACTGAATTAGTTAATCGCTTATCATTTTTACAAAATGTAGGACTTAATTATTTAACACTTAATAGAAATGCTGAAACACTTAGTGGTGGTGAAAGTCAAAGAATTAAATTAGCAACACAAATAGGATCTAATTTAACTGGTGTTTTATATGTTTTAGATGAACCTTCGATTGGTCTACACCAACGTGATAATGACCGTTTAATTGCCACTTTAAAAAATATGGTAGATATTGGTAATACTTTGATTGTTGTTGAACATGACGAAGACACAATCAAAGCTGCTGATTTTATTGTTGACATTGGTCCAAAAGCAGGAATTAATGGTGGTGAAGTTGTTGCAATTGGAAGTGTTGAAGACGTAAAAAATGCTAAAGAATCTCTTACAGGACAATTTTTAAGTGGGGAGAGAAAAATTGAAATTCCTTCATCAAGAAGAAGCGGAAATGGGCAAGTTTTGGAAATTATCGGTGCTGCTGAAAATAACTTAAAAAATGTTAATGTTTCTATTCCTCTTGGTAAATTTATTGCCGTTACTGGATTAAGTGGTTCTGGAAAAAGTACTTTAATTAATGAAATTTTAGTTAATGGATTGACTAAATCTCTCTCTAAAACAGCACAAAACATCAAAGTTGGCAAATTTAAATCTTTTAAAAATTTAAAAGCTATTGATAAGGTTATTCCTGTTTCTCAATCTCCAATTGGTAGAACACCTCGTTCTAATCCAGCAACATATACTTCTGTATTTGATGACATTCGTGATATTTTTGCTTCCACAGAAGAATCAAGAGCAAGAGCATATCAAAAAGCACGCTTTTCATTTAATATTTCTGGTGGAAGATGTGAAAAATGTCAAGGTGATGGTTCAATTAAAATTGAAATGCATTTTTTACCAGATGTGTACATAACTTGTGATGAATGTGATGGAGCAAGATACAATCGTGAAACATTGGAAATCAAATATCATAATAAAAACATATCTGATATTTTGAATATGACCGTTGATGAAGCTATTGAATTTTTCCAAATGCGTCAACAAATAGTGACTAAATTAAAAACTTTACAAGATGTTGGTTTAGGATATATTAAACTTGGACAATCTTCAACAACCCTTTCAGGTGGTGAAGCCCAAAGAGTAAAATTAGCAACTTATTTACAAAAGAAACCAACTGGAAAAACATTATTTGTTCTTGATGAACCAACTACTGGATTGCATTCATATGACGTTGCTAATTTATTGAATGTTTTAAATCGTATTGTAGATAACGGTGACACGGTTTTAGTTATTGAACATAATTTAGATGTGATTAAATGCGCTGATTACATTATTGATTTAGGACCAGAAGGTGGTATTAATGGTGGACAGATTGTCGCAAGTGGAACTCCTGAACAGGTTGCTAAAAACGAAAATAGTTTTACTGGTATTTACCTTAGAAAAATGTTAGAAAATTAGAAATCTTTTATGATTTCTTTTTTTATTTTCAATACTTGGAATTAATTTTTAACCTCTTATTTGGTAAACTAAATAAATAAGTATTAATATTAGTTATAATATAATTAAATTCATATTGTTCTAATAAATATGATAACGAGTGAAAGAAAAGATGAAAAAAAAGTTTAAACAATTTTTATATATGTTTAGTGCTACTATAGGAGCTGTTTTATTTATTTCTCTCCTTGTTTTTTATTTAATTAAAAATCAAAATTCAGAAAATACTGAAAATTTAAATATTCATTTAAGCACTTTTCTAATTGTTGGAATTATTTTAAGTTTTATTATTTTTATTTTGTTTAGTCTCTTGATTGTGAAAAGTTATTCAAGAAAACAAATAATTGCAAAAGAATCATTTAGTAGTTATATGGACGAAATAATCAATCATAACATGTTGGGAACAATCATTTTTGATATTGATGGAAAAATTCTTTGAACTAGTAAATTTATTAGGAAAAGATTTGGTAGAAAATGAATTGGTGATTCCGTTGAGAATTTCTTTCAAAATGTAAATATTAAATTGAGTGAAGTAAATAAAGAATTTGAATTTCAACATCAAACTTTTTACTACTCTGTAAACATGTGAAATTTGGAAAACTCTTTAAGTATTAAAGATATCACTCTAGAAAAAAGAGTTTTAGAAGTTTATGATCAAGACTCCTTAGTTTTAGGAGAAATTGAAATAGATAATTATCAACTTTACCAGTCAACTCTCTCAGAAGAACAAATTTATAATGTTAATAAAGAAGTGGTTAAAGTTTTAGATAATTTAGTAACAAAATATAACTTAGTTTATCGTCAGTATAACACAAATGGTAAGTTCTTAATAATTACAAACAAAAATTCTATAGAACAGATGAAAGAAGAAGAATTTCAATTTTTTAAAGAACTTCATGATATTCTAAAAAACAATGATAAAACTATTATGATCTCAGTTTCTGCTGGATTTGCAGTTGGAACAAGCAATATTTTAGAAAAAATGGAACAAGCAAAACAAGCTCTATTACAAGCACAAAATAGAGGTGGTGATCAAGTTGCAATTTTTTCAAATATTAACATGCCTCTTTACTATGGTTCTTCAAAAGAAATACTTCCTAGTGTTGATCGGACCAAAGTTAAAGCAATCACTTATTTAATTGACAAAAAAATGAAAAATAAAGAAATTAAAAAAGTTATTGTTTATGGGCATGCCAATGCTGATTTGGATGCAATAGGATCTGCTTTGGGTATTGTTGCTTTAGCTAAAGCGTACAAAAAAGAAGCTTACATTTGTACTTCAACACAAGATCAAACGACAATTAAAGCTATCGACCAATATTTTGATCACGATGACGAAATATTTATTAAACCAAGACAAGCGGACAATTTAACTGATGAATCAACTCTTGTATTTTTGGTAGATAATTCTCATCCAAATAGAACTGATAATCCAAATTTACTATTAAATGCTAAAGATACAAATGTTTTTGTTTTAGATCATCACCGTTTAGGTATGCCAATCGATTTCGCACCAAAACAGAATCGAATTATTGATCCTTCAGCATCATCTGCTTCTGAAATTGTTTCTGAAATTCTTATGTTTTCTTCTAAAAATGTCAACTTGGATACTAGAACAGCACAAATGCTTTTAAATGGAATTTACTTAGACACCTTACAATTTCAAAAGCATGTAACATCAAAAACATTTGAGGCCGCTTCTTGATTACAATCAAAAGGTGCGGATTCAGTTAAAAGTAGTGAAGCATTAAAAATAAATGCTGAAATTTATGAAAAAATTAATGAAGTTTTATCAACTTTACAAGAAGTTAAACCTGGTTTCTATTTAGCATACAAAGATATTCCATTATCAAATGATGTGATTTCAATTGCTGCTGAAGAAATTTTAAGAATCAGTGGAAGGAAAGCAAGTTTTGTAGTCGCCAAAACAGAAAAAGGTGATAAATACAAACTAAGCGCGAGAGGAATTGATACCAATGTGCAAATAATAGCTGAAATGGTTGGTGGTGGAGGACATTTTGGAACTGCTGCCGCCACAACATCAAAAGAAAGTTTAGAAGAATTTATCGATAATATAAAACAAGCAATAGTGAGTGTGAAACATGAAAGTAATATTAATAAAAGATTGTAAAGATGGAAAAGCAAATACAATTATTGAAGTAGCTAATGGTTATGGAAATAACTTTTTAATTGCAAAAGGTTTTGCCGTTCCTTATAACGAAACGACAAAAAAAGATTTAGAAAAAAGATTGCATAATTTAGTAGCAAACGAAATGCAATTAAGAGCACAGGCTTTAGAATTAAAAGAAAAACTTGAGAGTGAAGTACTTGAATATGTACTTGATGCAAAAATTGATGCTAATGGTAATTTAAATGTGCATAATGCAATTTCAACTAAAGATGTTATGAAAGATTTAGTTAAAAAAGGCTATAAATTAGATAAATATGCTGTACAAAAAGTTCATTTAGTTTCAAATGGAACACATGAAATCGATATACATATTTATAATGATATCGTTGCAAAATTAAAGGTGGTTATAACAATCAATGCCAGATAATAATGAAATAATTAGATCCGTAAATAACGAACTTATACATGATAAAAAGTTAGAACAAAAAGTTTTAGCTTTGGTTTTAAATAACCAAAAAATTTCTCATCAAATTATTCCATATTTAATGGAAGATGATTTTTATGTTTACGAACATAAAAATTTATTTGTTGTTTTAAAAACTTTATATGATGAAACTGCTTCTATTAATGATCAAAGTATTACTGAAAAAGCATGAGCTAAAGGTTTAAAAAATGTTAATCAATCTTTACTTAATGAAATTTATACCGCAAGTGCTTTTGAAGCTAATGTTCAATCATATTTAGACAACATTATAAGACTTTCAAAATTAAGACAAATTCAGAAAAAAACAGTAAACATTGTTAATAAATTTAATTCAAATACATCACAAAATATTTCAGATGATGAAATAATAAATGATCTACAAGAACTTTTAATTAATATTGATCGTAAATCAGTAAGCGAAAATTTTTTAACTAGTGAAAAAGTTAGTGATGAATATTATAGAAATTTACAAAAACGTAGAAATTCTAAAAATGAAATTAATGGCTTAGCGACAGGATACACATTATTTGACAATTTGAACCAAGGTTTGCAACCTACTGAATTAATTATTTTGGCTGCTCGTCCTGCAATGGGAAAAACTGCATTCGCCTTAAATATAGCATTAAATGTAGCAAAATATGCTCCAATAAAAGATGGAATTGATAATAACAAAAACGTTGCTTTCTTTAGTTTAGAAATGAGTCCTGAACAATTAATGGGCCGTATTTATGGTGCAACAACTAATATTCCCGCATCTAAATTAAAAGAAGCTAAATTTTTAACTGATCATGAAATTTTAAAAATTCAGAATTTAAAATTGCATCAAATTGATAAATTAAATTTATTTATAGATGATTCTGGAACCACAACTTTAAATACTTTAATTTGAAAATGTAGAAGATTACACAAAATAAAACCATTAGATTTAATCGTTATTGATTATCTACAATTAATCAATGTTGATAATAAATCACGGGGCGATAGTAGACAAAACGAAGTTGCAACAATTAGTAGAAGTTTAAAATTGTTAGCTAAGGAATTAAATATTCCAATCATTGCTCTTTCACAACTTTCAAGGGATGTTGAAAAAAGAGAAAACAAAAAACCAATGTTGGCTGATTTAAGAGAAAGTGGAGCCATCGAACAAGATGCTGACATCGTTATGTTTCTCTATAGAGAAAACTACTATAAAAAGGCAAAAAAAGTTGAAACTAATCCTAGCGAAATGTATAATAGTGAACCTACAATTGTTGATTTAATTGTTGCAAAAAATAGAAGTGGATCAAATGCAGAAATCAAATTACTTTTTGACATGCCAACAGGAAGATTTGAAAATATTGATTGAGATCAAATTAATAGATATAATAAAATATCAAGTGAGGAAAATAACTAATCATGGGGCTGATTGTTTTAATAATCTTTTTAGTTCTTTTAATAATTGGTAGTGGATTTTTTAGCGCTGGCGAAACAGCTTATACTTCACTAAATCCTGGAAAAGTAGAAACATTAATTGATAAAAAAAGTTTTGGCGCAAAATTAATAAAAAAACAATATAAATTTTTCAACCAAACCTTGGCTACCATTTTAATATGTAACAATATAGTTAACATTGCTTCATCATCCTTAATTTCTTACATTTTAAGCACAAAAATTCAGGGTATTTCGAACGATTATAATGTTTTAATTTCAACAGTTGTAATGACGCCTATTATTGTTCTTTTTGGTGAAATTATTCCAAAATTAGTAGCTAAAGCACATCCTATTTACTCTGCTCAATTTCTCTGCTATCCACTTTTATTCTTTTATTATTTATTTTGAATTTTTACATATCCAATAAGCAAAATTGGGAAAAAAATTTATATAACTAACACAGAGCAAGACGTTAAAAATTTAATTGATGTAGCACAAAATGAGGGCGTTTTAGAAACTAATGAAAGTATTATGGCGCAAAATGCTTTGGATTTAGATAGTACAAAAGTAAGAAAACATTATATTCGTTTAAAAGATGTTTCTTTTGTTAATGGTGATGATTCAATTAGTGTTGCGCAAGAAATTTTTCTTGACACAAATTATAGTCGTTTGCCGGTGAAAAACAAGGATGGAGAATTTATTGGAATTGTTCTATTAAAAGATATTTTTCACCTACAAAGAGGAAAAATTATTAGTTATCTGAAAACAATTCCTACAATTAGTGCCAATATTTCTCTAGCTCGTGCATTAGAAATTTTAAGAATGAACAAGGCGCAAATGGCTTTTGTGACAGAAAATAATAATTCTCGTGAAACATTAGGAATTATAACTATTGAAGATATTCTTGAAGAAATTGTTGGTGAAATTTACGATGAATATGATGAAGATGAATGAAAAGAAATTTCAGAAATTAGTTTGGAACTTTACCACGTTTTATCAAATGTTAAGATGAAAGACATTGTCAAACGTCTAGAAATTGAAATTAATATTTCAAAAAAAGAATTGGATATGCAACTAAAAAACTTTCTTGAACATCGTAGTGGTAAAAAAATGAGTAAAAGTCTTGAATATTCGGTAGATGACGTTACTTTTTCAGCCCTTAAACAAATTAACAAAAAAAACAATCTTTGAAGCATTGAGATTTCTCTTGGGAATCAAGCAGATGTAAAAAATGATTTAAATGAAACAATCATTATAAATCAAAGTGATCTTAACAATCAAAACGTCTAAAAAGCGTTTTTTTTGTTTTCATTTAAACTCAAAAAAGTTTATTTTTATATACTTTTTCATAAAAAAATTCATTTTTTGATTTGATAACTTAAAAAAGTAATATACTAAAATGTGTATTACAACAAACTTCTTCATTTTTGGTAATACATATTTAATTTATTAGACTAAGGAGACAAAATGAACTGTTCAAAAGATAAAGCATGTGCAAGTTCATGTTCAGCAGAAAAAACTTCATGCTGTGGTAAAGAAAAAGAAACTTGTTGCTCACAAAACAAAAGTTGCGGAGAAAAATCAAGTTGCTCACAAGCAAAACCTTCTTCATGCGAGAAAAAAGAAGAAAAATGCGCATGCACTAAATGCTCATGTGCTTCTTGCTAAAATTTAAATAACTTTGGCAAAGTGTAACTATTTTGTTACACTTTTTTTATTTGAAAATAAATAATATTTTTTATTTTGACTTTTATTTACAAGTGCTATAATAATCAAGCAAATTAATAACAAGGAAATGTAGTTCAATGGTAGAACTTCAGCCTTCCAAGCTGACTATGCGGGTTCGATTCCCGTCATTTCCTCCAAATGATTAACTTCACCAAAAATACTCATAAGGGTATTTTTTTTATTCTTCAGTATGCTTAATAAAATATAAAAATTACTCTTGCGCTGTCTTCTATCATTTCAGAAATTGAAGTAATTCTCATTTAAATTTCTAGTATATTTTTTGCATAATAGGTTCATTTACTTAATTATTTCTTGAACAAAATTAAATTAATTAAATGAAATAACTAAATATTAGTTAACCCATAAATAAATTAAGTAATAACTTTTAACTATTGCATTTTTCTTTTTTAATTTAATTTATAATTAAATACATTAAATTTATATATAAAATATTAAGTATTAGTATTAATAGCACACTAGGAGAAAAAATGACAAAATTTATTATTACCACAGGAGGCGTTCTTTCAGGTTTAGGTAAGGGTGTTACTTGTGCTTCAATTGGAAATTTATTAAAATCACAGGGTTTTAGTGTTTTTGCTCTTAAATTAGATCCCTACTTAAATATTGATCCAGGAGTAATGTCTCCAACTGAACATGGAGAAGTTTATGTAACTGCCGATGGTGGAGAAACTGATTTAGATCTTGGACACTATGAACGTTTTATTGACGTTAAATTAGATAAAGATAGTAACTTTACAAGTGGAAGAATTTTTACAAGAATTTTTGAAAAAGAAAGAAATGGCGACTATGGTGGCAAAACAGTGCAAATTGTTCCACACGTAGTTGATGAAATTATTAACATTGTAAAAAATTTAGCGGATAAGAAAAAACCTGATTTTATGTTGATTGAAATTGGTGGAACTGTGGGAGATATTGAATCAAATCCTTACATTTATGCCATGAGTAAATTTAATACTTTATACCCACAACAAGTGCTCTTTACGCATTTAGCTTTTGTTCCCTTTTTATCAGCTTCTAAAGAATATAAATCTAAACCAAGTCAAGTTTCAATTGCTTCTTTAAGATCTTTTGGTATTAACCCTAATTTACTTTTATTAAGAAGTCAAGGAGAAGTTGATCGCAATATTATTAAAAAAGTAGCTGAAGCTTCATTTTTAAATCCTAAGCATGTTATTAGTGTGCCTGATAAATCAACTATTTATGAAATTCCAATTTACTTATTAAAGCAAGGAATTTTGGAAATTATTTTTAATCATTTCAATATTCAAAAAGACATTAACTATGATGCTCTAGCCCCTTGAATTAACTTTGTTAATAAGTATTCAACTAAGAAAAAACATCAAATTAACTTATTGCTTGTTGGAAAATATATGGGACTTGAAGATGCTTATTTATCAATTATTGAATCTTTGAAAATTACTTCAGCACATTTAGATGTAGAAATTAATCACAAATTAATTAATTCTGAACTAATTAATAAAGATAACATCGATGAAATTGTTGATAAATACGATGGAGTAATAATTTTGCCAGGATTTGGTAAAAGAGGCTTCGAATCTAAAGTTCTTGTTGCCAACTATACAAGAAACAAAATCGTGCCAACGTTAGGAATTTGCTTAGGTTTTCAAGCTATGGTAGTTAATCAAGCTAGAGAATTAGGGTATACAAATGCAACTAGCAAAGAATTTGCATCATCACTAAAAGAAGAAACATATGTTTTAACTCCATTTTATGAAAACGGTGATAAATCACCTATTGGTGGAACTTTAAGGCTTGGAGAAGATAAAGTTATTGCTTTAGACAACACTCTTGCACAAAAAATTTATGGAAAAGATGTATTTGAACAAAGACACCGTCATAGATTTGAAGTTGCCCCAGAATTTAGACAAAGTTTACAAACCGAGAATTTTATTTTTAGTGGTATAAAACCTGGAGAATCAGTTGCTGAAATTTGCGAATTAAAAAATCATCCATTTTATTTAGGAGTTCAATACCATCCTGAATTTTCAACTAGAGTTTTAAAATCTAATCCTCTTTTTGATAGTTTTATTCAAAGCGTTATTGATTATAAAAAACATTAATAAGGAGAAAAATGTCAGAAAAGAACTATAAAGATACTTTAAACATGCCTAAAACAGATTTTGACATGAGAGCCAATTTAACTGTTAAAGAACCACAATTTAGGCAAATGTGAAAAGAAAAGCAAATTTACAAAAAAGTTTTAGAACAAAATAAAAATAATCCTTCTTTTATTCTTCATGATGGCCCACCATATGCTAATGGTAATTTACATATTGGTCATGCAATGAACAAAATTTTAAAAGACATTATTGTGCGTTATAAATCAATGTCTGGTTTTTACTCACCTTTTGTACCTGGATGAGATACACATGGTATGCCAATTGAACACAAAATGTTGGAACAAGCACAATTGAATTTCAAAAATCTTGATCCTCTTGAATTAAGACAAAAAGCAGCAAAATATGCACTTGAGCAAATCGAAATTCAAAAAGCACAATTTAAAGAAATGCAAATGCTTACCGATTTTGAAAAATACTACATCACATTAGACAAAAAATTTGTAGCTAAACAACTTAAATTATTCAAAAAAATGGTTTTTAGTGGTTTAGTTTATAAAGGCCTTAAACCTGTTTATTGGTCACCTTCTTCTCAATCAGCCTTAGCAGAAGCTGAAGTTGTTTATAAAGATGTTGTTTCTCCTTCAATTTATGTTGCCTTCAAAATCGTTAATAATAATCAATCTAAAAAAATTAATAATGGTGACTATTTAGTTATTTGAACAACCACACCATGAACTTTAATTGCCAATGCCGGAATTGCTGTTGGAGAAAAAATTGAATATGCCAAAATAAAATATCAAAACAATTATTTTATTGTTGCTGCTGATTTAGTAGAAAAAGTTGCAAAAGAATTCGAATGAACTAATTACGAAATTGAATCTACCTTTAAATCAGATGAATTGGTAAACATGCAATATTTAAGTATTGTAAATCAAAATTTAGCACCCGTTGTTTATGGTCATCATGTTTCTTTAGAATCAGGATCTGGTTTAGTGCATATTGCTCCTCTTTTTGGTGAAGATGACTTCCAAATTGGAATAAAAAATTCTCTTAATTCAATTATGCACATTGAAAATGATGGAACTATTAATGAATTAGGTGGAAAATATGAAAAAATGTTCTACCAAAAAGCTAATAATTTAATTATTGAAGATTTAATTCTTAATAAAGCTCTGTTAAAAAATTCAACAATTTCTCACTCATATCCCCATGATTGAAGAACTCATAAACCTATTTTATTCCGTGGAACACCACAATGGTTTGTTTCAATTGACAAAATTAAACGCGAAATCTTAACACAATTGGAAAAAGTTCAAACTTATCCAGAATGAGCTAAAAAAAGATTGACAAATATGATTTCAGAAAGATATGATTGAACAATTTCTCGTCAAAGAACTTGAGGTGTACCAATTATAGTTTTCTATGATGAAAATCAAAAACCGGTTTTAAGAGAAGATATTTTTGACTATGTAATTAAATTAATTGAAGATAATGGTGCTGATATTTGATGATCAAAATCAACAGATGAACTTTTACCAGAAGAATATAGAAATAAAGGTTATACAAGAGAAATGGACATCATGGATGTTTGATTTGATTCAGGATCTACTTCATTTGCAGTTGAAATAGATCCAAGTATTTCTGCTCCATATGATCTTTATCTAGAAGGAAGCGATCAATATCGTGGATGATTCAACTCATCATTAATTAATTCTGTTGCTTATGCGGGTGTAACTCCATATAAAAATCTTGTCAGCCATGGTTTTGTTCTAGATGCTAAAGGTGAAAAAATGTCAAAATCTAAAGGCAATGTTGTTGATCCTTTAAAAATTATTAAAAAATCAGGAGCTGATATTTTAAGACTTTGAGTAGCTAATAGTGAATATACCAATGACGTGACAATTAGTGATAATATCATTAATCAAAATAGTGAAATTTACAGAAAAATTAGAAATACAATAAAATTTCTTCTCGGAAATTTAAATGGCTTTAAATATGATTCTTCTTTAGAAAGAAAAGGTGTTCATGCCTTTATTAAAGAAGAATTAGAAAAATTCAAAACTGAAATTATTACGGCTTATAATGAATATAAATTTATCAATGTTGTAAAACTATTAAATAATTATGTAGTGAATTTATCAAGTTTTTATTTGAATATAACCAAAGATATTCTCTATGTTGAAGAACTTAATTCACAAGAACGTTTAATGACTTTAACTAATTTTTATGAAATTGCAGATTTTATCATTAAAACTATTGCACCAATTCTTCCAACTACTGCTGAAGATGCATATATGTACTTCAACAAAGAAGACAAAAAAGAATCTGTTCATTTAGAAACTTTTTACATTTCTAATGAGGTAAATGAAAAATTAATTCAACAGTGAGAAGACTTCTTTAAGTTAAGAAATGAAATCAACATTAAATTAGAACAAGCTGTGCAAAATGGATTAATTAAGAGAACTAATGAAGCAAAAGTCGTTATTAATACTAATAATGAATTTATCAAATCATTAAATTTAAAACAACTTTTGATGGTAGGAATTATTGAATTTGGTTCAAATACTGAAATACTAACATTTGAGTCAGAAAAATGCCAAAGATGTTGAAATCATTTTCTTCCTTCACAAATTAAAGATGAATTATGTCCATTGTGTTATGGTATTATTAGTAAAATTAACAAAGAAGTTTAATTATGGAACAAAAAAACGAAACTAAATTGACCATTTTTCAAAAGCTAAAAGATAAGTTAGATAAAAAACTTAAAGAAGCAAAAAAAGATCCATATAAATTGGTACTAAAATATGTTATCTTTTTTGCAATTATTACTACTTTAATATTAATTGATCAATTAACAAAAACATTTATATTTAAATGAAATTCATCACGCACTGGTGGAGCTTGAGAATCAGGTGATCGAACAGATATTACGAATTTAGTAATAATTGGTTTTAGATCTGTAGGACATAGAGGTGTTACAGTTTTACCGTGAAAAGATAATTTAGCAGTTATTACAATAGTTCAAACATTTAGTATATTAATTGGATTAGGTTTATTATTTGTACCATTTTTTGCCACTAAAAAAACAGTTATTGTTTTTTCTGCATTTATCTTTGCAGGCAATTTTGGAAATATGTTAGATCGTTTCCTTTTTGAAGGTGGAATGGTCAAAGATATCTTGTTTGTGCCTTTTTTAGAAAAATGATTAAATAAATCATTAGGAACATTTAATTTTGCTGATGTTTTCATTTTATTTGGTGCAATTTCAATTTCAATCTATTTTATAGTATATGAAGTTTTCTTTAAAAATAGTAAACTTAGAGAAAAGAAAAAAGAAAAAAAGAAAGATAATAAAGAAAAAGTCGAAAATGAAAATTAACACACTTTATGGTGTGTTTTTTTAACAAAAAAAGAGACAATTGTCTCTTTAATCAACAAATTTGGTACTAAATCTTCCAACAATTGACATAACCGGTTTAATTTTTACTCATAAATTTGAATCAATTGCTTTTAAGTCACGCATTATCGGTTTACTTTCAAGTAAAAGCAATGTTGTTTCAATTCTATAAACATTATTTCCAGTATATCCACTTTTGGCTGTATAAATTGTATAAGCATGTCAGTAATTTATTGTTTTAAAGTAAGCTAAAACTTTTGAAGGATCATTTGTAAAAATTTCCATACTTACTTTTTTGTATTTTGGATAAATAATTCCAACCAAAGTATTAACAATAAAGATATAAAGAAGAGTTGAAATTTCACGCATTCCAAATATTACACGACTATTTGATAGTACATATTCTTGTGAATATCCGCCTTTGCCATCATCCACCAATTTTATAGTAAATGAGTGTGAATGTGGTTCAACTAAACCAAAAATCAACAAGAATGTCAAAGTCGTTGTAAATGAAACAATCATTAAAATTGAAGAAATGCTTTTCTTTTTCTTAGTTGAAAAAAAGTAAGCCACTATATCTGTTCCACCAGTTGATCCTCCGTTTTTTCATGCCACTGCAATGGCAACTCCTAAAAATAAAGAACCAATAATTCCATTAATAAAAATTGGTCATGTATTCGGATTATCAACTATTAATCCAGGTTTCAATTCAATTCTTGAAGATCAACCAGGTGCCACATCGAAGGCTGTCTTAATAAATTTTTCAACAGGTTCTAAAGTGAAAACAAAGTTTGTCACTATTTGAAATAACATAAAAGATAATGTTAGCAAAACAAAACTTCGTTTAATTCTAAATCCAAATAAAAGAAGTAGTGGTATGTTAGCTCCCAAATACATTAAAGCAAAATATTTTTTAATTTCAGGATTATCCTTCAAAAGAGTAACTATTAATGTTGGAATACCCGAAACTCCACTTGGTATTGTATCAGCTTTAGATAAAAATGCTAGAACACCAAAATTGAATAATAGTGCAGACAAAAACATAAAAAACAATCTACGAATTGTTAAAATTCTATTTTGTTTGCGAACTTTTTTGTCTTTATTATTGATACTTCGATATTGATATTGTGCCATTTTAGTTTGGTTAAGATCAACTATTTGTTCACCTATAATTTCATTTTTTTTAACTAATTCGCATTTTTTTGATTTTTTGTTAATTGAACAACAAATTTTGTTAAGTGAATTTCCAAATCTATCTATAAGTTTCATAGTGAAAATTATATTATTAAGTTATTTTTTTAGTAATAAATTTAGTAATATAAAACATCACCAACATGAGTAATTAAATTAGCACCATTTTTAATTAGATAATTATTTCCATCATCATAATTTAACCCTGGATAACAATAGACTTCTTTTCCCATGTCTGTAAAACAAGAGGCTAAATTAATTATTCCAGATTTTTCTTTTGAACTATAAATAATTAAAAATTTGGCTAACCAACTTATTAAAATATTTCTTTCTTTGAATCTTGTCTTTTCAGGATGACTTTCAGGAGGATAAATTGATAAATAAAGTTCATTAGGATAAATTTTTTCATCTTTGTTATAAAGTAAACCGTGAGGTAATAAATGAATAATTTTTCCATTAGCTTTTCTTCATTTTTCAATTATTTGTTTATCTAAATTTTTAAAATTCGTGGTTATTAAAACATATTTTTTAACTAAGTCTTTTATGGATAAATTTATATTTGTCAGCACTTGAATATTTTCTAAATCACCTGTTAAACAGATTTTTTGGGATTTTAGAAGTTCAATATTTCCTTGATAAAAAATGAGTAAAGGAGATGTTGGAAATTCTTTAAGTTCTGATGGAAAATTTTCATCAAAAACAGTCAAATAAGAAATTCCTTTAATTTCTATATCTAATATTTTTTCATTAAGTTGCATCATGTTGTCAATTTTTTCTTTATCAATAATTGCTTTATGAATTTTTCTTGCATCTCCGTTATATTTATAAGTTAAATAAAGTAAAATGTTTTTCATACTTTAATAATTGAAAATTCTCTTTTATGTCTAAAAAAAAGAAAAAAAGAAAAAAAGTCAACAAAGTTGACTTTTTAATTAGTTTTGTTTTTCTGAATATACAGAGGCATATGTACGATTTCTACGTTTTTCGAATTTTACATATCCTTCAATTAAAGCATATAAAGTGTCATCTTTTCCAATACCAACATTGTTACCTGGGAAAATTTTAGTTCCTCTTTGACGGAATATAATTGATCCCGCTGTACAAAATTGACCATCACCTAATTTAATACCTAATCTTTGGCCACGACTATCACGGCCGTTTCTAGTAGACCCACCGGCTTTTGTTTTTGCCATGTTTTATACTTCCTATCCTAAGATTTGTTTAATTTCTACACGTGTATAAGGTTGACGGTGTCCCAATTTTCTCTTGTGTGTTGATTTTGCATTGTGACGGTAAACAACAATTTTTTTTGCTTTACCTTGTTTTTGAATAACACCTACTACTTTTGCTTTTTCAAGATATGGTTGACCAATTTTATCATTTACTAATAAAACTTTGTCGAAAGTAACGTTGTCACCTTCTTGACCTTCAATTTTTTCAATAAAAATTGTTTGGCCTTCTTTAACTAAAAGTTGTTTGCCTCCAGTTTGGATAATAGCGAACATGCTAAAACCTCCTGTTTTGTGGCTCATCTTTAAGGTGATAACTTTAAGTTATACTTAAACCTTTTTAGAATGGTTACAAAAAGTAACATTGCTATTATAATACATTCGCTATTTTTTTATATTAATAATATTTATATTTTAGTATGCTAAATAAATCATTTTTGGTTCTTTTGGAATAGATGAATTATTGTCTCATTTTAATGAATAATCCTTACTTTTAATTTCACCTTGTTTTGATCCAAACATTTTAACAATATTTGCTATTGAAGAAATTCCACTAAAAACTACTGGTGCAACAGTAAGAAGAGTTCCTAAAAAAGATCCTCCATAAGTATTTAATTCTTCCTCTTTGGTTAAGGGTGTTAAATTATATTTATCTATGATTTTTGCCTCCTTTCATATGAATAATTACTTTTTTAGCTAGAAGTCAAAAAAATAAAAAAACTAAACATTTGTTTATTGCTTAGTTTTCATTTTTTTATTTTTCTTATTTTCTTTTGTCTTAGCTTTTTCATCACTATATTTTGAAGCTACAACTAAAGCTGGTTTAATAACTCTATCATAAAGTTTAAAACCATTTTGATTGACTTTTAAAATTGTATTAGGCTTTAAATCATCATTTACAACTTGTTCAATAATTTTAGATGTTTCGGGATCAAATTCAGTATTTAAAGATGGTTGAAATTCAGTAATCCCATGATTGTTCAAAGAATTTTCTAACATTCCCAGAACCATTTTAAATCCCATTAAATAATTTTTAACTTCTTGACTACTACTATTTTCACCCGCATTTATAGCCATTTTTAAAGTTCCATAAGGATTTGTGAAATCCTCAACAAATTTTTGTAATGAATATTTTTTTATATTATCTAATTCTTCTTTTGGTAAAGTTAATCGCTCAACAACTTGTGCTTCTTTAGCTTTTTTAACATCATTTAAAGCTAATTTTAACTGTTCTTCAACATGTTGTAATTCTTTTGTTTTATTTTGAAAATTTAAATCTTTTATTGCAATATCATTTTTTGCTTTTTTAAGTTCAGCACTTAATTGTATAAATTCTGCTGTTTTATAGTCTAAAAGTGAAATGACAAATTTTATTTTTTTACCCTTTAATTCTTCTATTAAAACATCCTTAGAAAATTGATATTCTAATTCTATATTTTCTTTTAAGGGCTTATTTATAAGTAAAAAAGGAATAATTTCTGTTTCATCTTTTTGGTCAGTTATAGTAAAAAGATAATTATTTTGTTTTAAACTATCTATTTCATTATTATTTTCATCAAAAGCAGTTAAATTAATTTTGACTAAATCATCTTTTTTAAAGCTAAATAAATTTAAATGATTCATATTTTATTTCTCCTTTTTATTTTCGTTTTTGTTATTTATTAAATCCTCTAGCATTTGAATTGCTGCTAAGGATTGATTATAATTCATTCTATTAGTACCTACAACTGCAATTTCTTTGATTTTATTGTCATAAGAAATTTTTTTGCTTATGAACGCACTATTATCTTCACGAATTGAAATTTTAATATTTGTATCATCTTCATTGAATTCAGATTCGATTGTTTCTCAAATAGATTTGTTTTCGATTAATTCCAAAATTTTGATCAAATCAGGACGTTTAATATCACTTGCTAAAATGATTTGGTCTTTTCCATAAACTTTGTTTTGATTAACCACTTCAAAATTAAAAACATTTTGAACAAAATTTTGTAACAATGTTTCATAGTTTTTAATTCCTGCAGCTAAAAAAGGAATTAAATTTTTTGCTGTGTTTCCCAATTCAACAATTGGCGTGTCAATTAATCTTTCTTTAAAAATTCTAATCGCAACTTTTAGATCATTCAAATTAATTAAAGACGGATCTACTTCAATTTTTTTAGAAACAACTTCACCACTAGAAACAACTAAAACAATAGTTGCTTCATATTCAGTTAGGGGAACTAATTGAATAGATTTCAAAGTATCTTCTTCATTAGTTTTTGAAGTTACTAAAGTAATTCCCATCATTTCACTTACTCTTTTAGCAGCTTCATCTAAAATTACGTCAATGTTAGCTCTTCTCTTTGCAAAAAGATCTTTTAATTTTTCTTTTAAAAAATCTTCGTTATATTCTACTAAATATTTAGCATAGTATGCATAACCTTTATTAGAAGGAATTCTTCCACTTGAAACATGATTTTTAATCAAATAACCTTTTTCTTCTAAATCACTCATTACATATCTAACTTTTGCAGAAGACATTTTTAGGTTATATTTTTTTACTAACATTTCAGAGCCCACAGCTTCACCAAGTTCAACATAAGTGTCAATGATATACTTTAAAATTAATTTACGATCTTCTTTAAGATCTTTAATATCAAAATTTGTCATGTTCTAATTATAATAAAAAATTAGCAATCTAGGTAATTAGAGTGCTAATTTTTTATTAAATGTATCTATGTTTTTTTGATGAATGTTTTGTTAAGTATTGTTTTTTCAAAATGTTAATTACATTGTATATTGGTGTTAACACAATAATATAAAGCGGAATAGAAACAATTGATTTGATAACCATTGGAATTGCTGTTACTGCAAAATCACTACCGTATGTTTTTAGTCTGAAATTTTTTCTATTAGTATAAAAAATATTGTAGTAATTAATTCAAGCAACTGGTCCCATAATTCATCTAAAGATCATGACAACAACTGAAACTATTGTAAAAATAAATAAATAATTAACGTATTTCTGATCTCTTTTAATTAAATACAATGTTAGTAAAATAACAAAAACTATTGCTCCAAAAATAAAATAGAATGTTAAAGCAGATATAACAAATGTTTTGCTCAACGTTAAATCTCTTGAAATTTTAATAGAGCCATCTTCTGGTTTTAATTTTTGTAGATAAACTGCAACTATAATAAAAAAAGTGGCTAAAAAAATTAAATATGAAAATGTTCATCTTAGAATATCTAATAAATTTTTAAATTTACTTTTTTCATCTTTTTTATAAGTAAATAAATATGAAAAAATTGCAGAAAATAATGAAATTAACGGTGGAATTATTGCATAAAGTCAAAATCAAGTTGCAAAAGAACCCGTAATTGCTAACACAAGACTATCACCTAAAATTGATAAAAGAGGGCCTTTTCAAAATCCAAAAATTACTCCGTAAAAAATATAAAAAATAAATTCAATTTCAATTGGGAAAATTTTTAAAAATGTATACTTAGCAATTCACATTGTTATTATCTGAAGGGCAAGAAAAATTCCCATAATTGCCACATCAAAAACTGTAATTCTTTGCGATCTCCTTACCATTGCAAGAATTTGAAAAAACGATTTTTTCGAATCTCTAGATTCACTTTCTTGATCATCAGTTTTATTAATTGTTGATGATGCTTTTTTATTGCTGTATTTGTTTTTCATAGCGCCTTATTATAAGCGGATTTGAATAAAAAAAATATTAAAAAAATTAATTTTCTTTAATATTTACTAATTCAATTTTATTATTCTCTTTGTCAATGGTATTAAATTCCATAACAACTGCATTAAATTGCGATTTATTTTTAGAAGTTACAAAACGTCTATTTTTGCCGTATCTCATTTTTTCATAGACTTCTTCGAAATTGGCGCCTATAGCAGAATCCATTGGTCCGCACATCCCGGCATCAGTTACATAACATGTTTTTCGTGGCAAAATATGTGCGTCATTAGTTTGAACATGTGTATGAGTTCCGGCTAGTCCATCAATTTTGCCATCTAAATATAAAGCTAAAACATATTTTTCACTTGTTGTTTCAGCATGAAAATCAACAAAATTAAAATCTGTTTTTTCTTCATAATTTAAAATGCTATCTATACAATCGAAAAAATTGTCAGCATAGTCCTGATTTCATGGAGTAAGAAGCTTGTTAAAAGTTATACCCATAAGAGAAGTAATTCTCAAAGATATATCTTCTTTTACTTTAACAATAATGCTTCCTTGTCCTGCATAACCTTTTGAAACATTTGCCGGTCTTACAATATCACTGTTATTAATTATTGTTAAAATGTTTTCATTGGCTCAAACATGATTACCTAAAGTAATAGCATTAACACCGGCAACTTTTAATTTTATATAGTCGCTTTCAGTTAAACCTTTTCTTCCAGAAACATTTTCACCTTGTGCAATGACGTAGTCTATTTCTTTTTCTTTAACTAAAGATGGTAAAAGTTTCTGAACTATTTTTATTCCCGGTTCACCAAAGATATCTCCAATGAATAAAATTTTTATTTTTTTGTTTTGCATATTTCTTTTCTACATTCATTTAAAAACGAATTTATAAGTCAGTAATTATTAATATAATTGTATAACTAACTAAGAAATTAATTTAAATTAACTTAAAATTAGAGGCATTTATGAATTTCACCTTAGAAGTTAAAAATGAAATTATAAACAAACAAAGACAACTTTCAAAAATTGAAGATTTTTTGAAAGGTTTTTTGTATGGTAAAGGACTTTTTGATTTAAATCAAAATATTATTTTTACAATTAAAAATAAAAATATTAGACAAAAAATTATTGCTTTCTTAGAATTGTTAAAAAAGAATTTTGTTCAAGATAAAATTAATATTTTGATTTTTCAACATCAGTTTAATTTAGACAATAAAATTAAAAATTTATCTAGTTTTTTTGCAGGACTTTTTTGTGCCTCTGGAACAATTAGTAATCTTGAAACTAGTTCTTATCATTTAGAAATTTCTTCTTTTTACGAAAGTTTTATTGATCAGGTTATTGAAAAATTAAATAACTATGATTTTAATTTTCAAAAAATTTATCGCAAACAAAAATATGTAATTTATATAAAAAGACAAGAAAAAATTGCTGATTTTTTAAAAGCCATTGAAGCAACAAATTCTTTTTTTAAGTTTGAAGATTCTAAAATTCAAAGAGATTATTTAAACAATATTAATCGAATTAATAATATTGATTTTTCAAATATTGATCGTATCGCATCAGCAAATAAAAAACATATAGAAAACATTGAATACATGTATAAAAATAATTTAACACATAAATTTAATGAAAATCAATTAAAAGTCTTTCAATTATTTTTAGAAAATCCCGGCGAAAGTTTACAAAGTATGGTTGATATTTTGAATGATAATGGTTTTAATATTTCCAAAAGTGGCTTAAATCACTGATTGATTAAGTTAAATAAAATAGTGATTGAAAACAAAAATAAAAATCTTTAATAAAATATAGACATGAGTAAACAAAATTTATATTTTTTTTCTAGCAGTGAGCCTTTTTTAGTGAATCGAGAAATAAAAAATTTATCTAAAATTTACAATTTAGATGTTGTAAATATTTTTTATGAAAAAAATGAAGACATAGAAAAAATTATTTTTGCTCTTGATAACGTGGATCTTTTTTTAACGAAAAAAATTTATGTTATCAAGGATTTAATTTTTTTTGAAAAATCTATTAATAAGAAAGATGAATTTTTAACTGAACAATTAATAAATGCTATTGAAAAAACAGAACACATTGTAATTTTCAATAATTCTAACATCCTTAAAGAGAAAGATATTTATCAAAACTTTTTTACTAAAAAACTTATTTCACAGATGAATATGAAAATAAAAATGTTGAATTCTTTAAATGAAAATGAATTGATCAATTTTGTTATAGACAAGGTAAAAGAAAATGGCGGAAGTATAAATTTTGTTAATGCTTCATTATTGATTTCTAAAACTGCTAACAATTTATCTTTAATTAATACAGAAATTGAAAAACTACTAAATTTTGAAAAAAATATTCAAACAGAAACAATAAATTCATTAGTTGAAACTATCAATATAGATGATCCTTTTGGTTTTGTAAATTCCATTGAAAGTAATGATTTTGCAATTATTTGACAAAAATATTATGAAAAACTTGTTTTAGGAACTCCTATTTCTATGTTGATTGCACAATTGTCACAACATTTAATTTTATGTCATCAAATTTATGCTTATTATTCTATAAATAAGAGTTTAGATCAATTGGCTAACGATTTAAAAATCAATATTTTTCGTGTAAAAAAAGTGAATCAATCTTTAAAAAAAATGGGTATTAAAAAGGTAAAACATTTACTTATTGCTCTTGCTAATTTAGATCATAATATTAAAAATGGTTTAATAGATGAACAAAAAGGTTTTGAACATTTTTTAATTAAATATTTTGTATAATTTTGCTATCACATTGGTCAACAGCTATTTGTATAAAATAGAGGAAAGTCCACGCTAACACAATCTGCGATGATTGTAGTGTTCATGCTGAGCCCAATAAGCTCAGGCCTAGACGACTAGTGCCACAGAGACGAGAATTGTGAAACGCGGTAAACTCCATGAGTTAGAAACCCAAATATTGGTAGGGGAACCCTTTCGATAGAATAATGAATTGACAAAGGGAACTAAAATTATTTTAGTTAGATAAATTGTTGACACCTTGCAAAAGGAACAAAACGTGGCTTATAGATGTGTTACCTCCTTTTTAAGGAGGTTTTTTATTTTCTTTAATTTTTATTTCAAAAATCAATAAAATAGAAGTATGAATAATTTAAAGACAATAATAACTTATGAAACATTCAAAAAAATTAGACAATAAAATTGCGTATGGTGAAAATTTATATACCACTTTAATTGAAAAAATAATTTATGAACCTCACAGATATGTTAGTAATTTTAGATTATCGAATCCAAAAGAGAAAATAATTCAAAATCTGTCACAAAGCAGAGAAATTAAATTTGGTGATTTTATTGAAGAAATTGCAAATTTATATATTTAGAAGAAAGGTTTTGAATTAATAAATAAAAAAACAATATTTTAGAGAAAACAATAGACAAATAATATATGATGGATTTTTCAAGAATGAAAATAAAATTTTTGTTTTAGAAATAAAAATTAGAGATGATCATGATAGCACAAAAAAGTTGATCAAATTCAAAATTTTTTTAGCAAAATTAAGTTAGCCATAGATTTATTTCCAAATTATAAAATAAATGGATGCTTTTGATTTATTGACGATTCTTTACATAAAAATAAAAAATTTTATTTAAGAGAATTCAAAATTATACATTTAATAATGTTGATTTGAATATCTATTATGGAAAAGAATTTTTTGACTTTTTAAACTATGAAAATACTTGATTTAAAATAATTTCTTATTTAAAAATGTACAAAAATGAAAATAAAAAAGAATATCTTGCTATTCCTGATTTTAAAACTAGTGAAAAATTTTGAAAACTTTAAAAAAAGCCTAAAAAAATTTTCGATTTTGTTTTTCCTGATACTCCATATTTTATGAAAATTCCAAAAGACAAAAAATTGTTACGTGTTGAAGGTAGTGAATTTAACAGATACGTCGATGAATGAGATCAATTCCCATCGATGGATAGTTACAAAGCATTTACTAAAAATAACTTTCTGAAGTTAGGGACTACTTAAAGATTATGGCGCAATTTATGTAATTTCAGGTATGCAATCAATTTATGAAATTGATTCAATTTTAAGAGAACTTGGTTTTTTAGTTATTAATGATATTGTTAAAAAAATCAAATTCTCTCCCAAATTTTGGGGGTAAACGTTTAAATAACAGGCATGAAACTTTAATTATTGCAACTAAAAATAAGAATTCAAAATTCACATTCAACTATAAAACAGGGAAATTCATCAACGGAGGAAAACAAATGGGATCTGTATGAACTTTCCTTGTTTGTTCTGGAAATGAAAGAATTAAAGATTAAAATGATAATAAGCTCATAACACTCAAAACCTGAAACATTTTTACATAGAATAATTACACTTTTTACTAAAATAGGTGGCATTATACTTGATTCTTTTGGTGACACAATGACAATAGCTGTTGTTGCAAAGCAAACAGGTCGTCAATATACAATGATTGATATGGACAAAAAATATTTAAAATATGGTTAGAAAAGAATTGATTAAACAAAAGAACAAATTGGTGATGTTGAAAAAGCAATATTTGACAGAAAACCTTTAAAAGTAAGCATGAAGGAAATGATTGAAAACAATTTTTTTACCATCGGAGAAGGTTTTTATACAATCAATAGTTATGAAACAAAATTAATGACTGTAGATGCTAAATTAGAATTTGATGGCATAGTTGAATCTATGCACGAAATAGCTGGAAAAATGCTTCATAAAACCATGAGATTTAATGCTTTTGATCATCTTTATGTTAAAAGAAATAATCAGTTTGTAAGCATTGATGAAATTAGAAACAATTATTGTCAATTTAAATTAGCAAATTCTCTAAATTAAGCTTTTTTAAAGCTTTTTTTATTTATTAAATTTATAATACAATATTGAAACTAAAATAATTAAAGTTAAAGGAGATAACATGTCATTAAAAGCGGGAATTGTTGGTTTACCAAATGTAGGTAAAAGTACATTGTTTAGTGCTCTAACTAAATATCAAGTTGAAGCAAGTAACTATGCTTTTACTACTATTGAGCCAAATATTAGCAGTGTTCCTTTAAAAGATCAAAGACTCTATGATTTAGCTAAAATAGTTAATCCTGACAAAATAGTCCCAGCAACTTTTGATTTTGTTGATATTGCTGGATTAGTTAAAGGTGCTTCTAAAGGTGAAGGTTTAGGAAATAAATTTTTAGGTAACATTAGACAAGTTGATGCAATTATTCATGTTGTGCGTTGTTTTGAAAATAAAGATATTATGCATGTACATAATGAGGTAAATCCTGTCGCAGATATGGAAGTTATTAACCTAGAATTAATTCTTGCTGACTTAGAAACTGTTAATAATGTAATCAATAGAATTAACAAAAAAGCAAAAAGCGGAGATAAGAGTGCCATCTTAGAGCAAAATTTAGCTATCAAAATTAGAGATGTTTTAGAAACTAATAATTTTGCGAATACTATAGTAAATAACCTAAATGAAGAAGAAATCAAAATTTTAAAAAGTTATCAATTATTAACAGCTAAACCAATGATTTATGTTGCGAACTTATCGGCTGAACAAATAAGTGATTATCAAAACGATCCTCTTTTTAAAAAATTAGAATCTTCCATAGGTGGAAAAAATAAAATTATTCCTATTTCTGTCCAATTAGAATCAGAAATTGCCCAAATGAATGATGCAGAAAGTAAAGAATGATTAGACAGTTATCAAATTAAATATAGTGGTTTAGATTATTTAACTAGAGAAACATTTGATTTATTAAATTTAAAAACTTACTTTACTGCTGGAAAAGTTGAAGTAAGAGCATGAGTTTATAAAAATGGAATGCAAGCACCACAATGTGCCGGTATTATTCATACGGATTTTGAAAAAAAATTTATTAAAGCTGATGTTATTAGTTTTGAAGATTTTATTAATTTAGGCGGAGAAAATGGTGCTAGAAACGCCGGTAAAATTCGAAGCGAAGGAAAAAATTATATAATGCAAGATGGGGATATTTGTCATTTTAAATTTGGTAAATAAACCTATTTTATTGGGGGTTTCGTATAATGGCATTACTGCAGTCTCCAAAACTGTTTATAAGGGTTCGAATCCTTTAACCCCCGCCATATGAAAACAAGGAATGCAATCTGCATTCCTTTTCTTTTTAAACATAAACAACTAATAAAGAAATTAAAACAAAAACCAAACCAAACAAAAACATTAAATAATAAATTAATTTATTTTTTTTAACTTCAAATTTATGCGAATTATCTAATTCATCATATTTTTCTTCTAATGTTTTTAATCTCAATTTTTGAATAGCAGTCATTTTTTTTAATTTTAATTCATTAATTTCACTTTTTAATTTATCCTTTTCTCTATTCTTTCTAAATTTAAAAAATGAATTAGCAAAAAAATTACTGTTTATTAAAAATCCAAAAATTCCTCCGACTAAATTTATAACTCCAAAAACTAACAAGGCATCACTATTAGATTGTTTCAATTTATATCTTTTTCCATCAGCTAACAATTTATCTTTATTAACATAAAAAATAATTAATGCTAAAGTTATTGCCAAAATTATGATTATTATTCAATAAATTATTCTTTTTAAAGTAAAAGATTCTTTTAATTTTAATTTAAATGAATTCATAATATTAATTATTACACACTAAGAATAAAAAAAGAAAGTTATTACACAAAATTTAATTTTGTTTAAACTTTCTATTTTTAAAAACTATTTTTGTTTTTTTAGCTCTGAAATTTTGACTTAATGATTTATCTTTCTTAGCTAAATTAATGTAATAATCAATAATTTCTTGACTATTATAATATTCTTTGTTGAGATGTTTATTAACTACATCTTCTAAAGCTTTTTCAATCCTATTTACCAATTCTAATGGATAGTTATATTTTTTTCTATTTTCATCAAATTCTTCTAAATCTACTATAGAAAGATTTTTACCAGGATATTTCTTAACATCAATATCAAAATCAATAAATTTAATCGTGTTGTCTTCATAAATTGGTTTAGAAGATAAATTTATGTAAATATAGTTATTCTTAGGTTTTAAAAGAACTAATGCATTAGACATTTCATTTTTAGGCAAAAATCAAATTACAGGATCTCTATATATTCAATCTCTTTTTTTGGTTTCAGCAACCTTAGTTTTAGATAAAAATAAAACATAATGTTGTTCTGTGTTTCTTAAGACTTTTACACCATTTCATTGTCTATATAGTTCTCCATTATACTTATATGCTTGAACATTGATAATAGATCCAAGCAAAGGAAAGACTATCTTCTTTTCTTGTTGATTGTTATTAGTATTCATAATTCATTATTTATTATATATTTAATTAATTAATTGTATTTATTTTTATTTGATAAGTTTGTTTAATTGGATCACTTATTTTAGAAATTCATTCGTATGTAGAATTTGTTTTATAGTAAGTATTTTGTTCCGCGTCCGAGTTAATTATAGGTCTTTTAGGCAATGGATTAGTATTGAATTCAGTAAATAATTCATTGTCTTGAATAATTTCATCATTGTTCAAATCTTTTCATAAACTAAGAGAACTATTTTTATCAATAGAATCAACTCTAAAATAGTCAGTATAGTAAGAAATATATTTTTGAGGTAAATCATCCAAAATATCATTTGGTTTAATTATTGCATTAGAAATTTCACTTTGTGCTTTTATAGGTTTATTCAAACCTCTAAAGTTAATTATAGGAATGTAATTAATTTTAGTTACAACTTTTTTGCCATTTACACTATAAACTAACCCTTTAAAATCATTTGAAGGTAAATAACCAGTCAGTCTCATATTATTCAAGTATTTTTCATCAGTTTTAATAGAAAAACTACTGTGTGCTCCATTTATAATGTTATAAACCGTTTGATTCTTCATTTGGGCAATAACTTTTCCATATCCCATTGATTCTAAAAATAATTTGTAAAACAATTTATAAAGCGGTGTTCGACTAGTTTCTTTGCCAGTTGCTTCATCTTTATCAACTAATTCATAGGCTCATAAGTTATTTTTAAAATTTTGTTTACTTGTGTTAGAAAATACTATACCATTACTAAAAACTCTAGATCAATCATTAACATAGGAATCATTTGAAAAAATAAGAGAATTTCCATTACTTAGATAACCTGAACCATAATAATTTTGAAAAATTTTAAAATTATTTTTTCCTTGAAAATAGTTAATGTTATACCTTTGATTTTCAAGAGGTGAATCATAGAAAGGAATATATGCATATTTGATTCATTCTCTAGGAATTAATTCAATAATAGAATAATAATAAGCTAAATTATCGGGTTCATAACTAGAAATTGCATAGTCAGAATTTTTTTCTCTATTGTTTGGTTTAAAGGTAATTTTGTTATTTGAGTTTTCTGCCAATATTTTTAATTTTTTTAATAATTCCTTGTAAACAGAATTATCATTAGTGTTTCCTAAGTCGAATAAATCTTTTGTATTTAATAAACGACCAATAAAATTAGAATTTTCAATTAATTTTCCATTATAAATTACTCCATTATTATCAAGATAATTTGGATCATTTTCTTTTTCATAATTCAAATAAAACTTAAATAGATTAACAAAATCTGAATAAAAATAACTTTCAGTTCCGGCAGGATTTTCTTCAGTACGATAAGTGAATTTAGTAAATGCATTATGTACTGGCGCATAATCTACATAAGAATTTGCTCAATGGTGAGTGTATTCATGAAAAAGTGTAGAAAAAATGTCTTTGACTTTTTGGGCTATTGTAAATCCTTTTTCAGCAATAATTGGAGTGCTAATATAAATTCTTTTTGAATTAGTATAGTAAACACCTTTTGATGTACCGTCAATAAAACGAGAATCATTTATATTAACTGAATCAAGAAAAATTGCTTCTGGTCCATATGATTGACGAGCATAAAAATAATTGGCTAAAAGTGCTAGACCGGGTTGTTTTAATAAATAACGTTTTTGATTAATAACTTCATTATTTCTTGAATCTTTTTCAACGTATGATCCATATGAATAGTCTCTAAACTTGATTCCTAAAATTGGATCAGTATACTCAATTGCACCTGAATCTTTTTCAATTGAAAAATATTTTTCTTTTAATCAATTATTTGGATCATTATTTAACTGATCAATTTTTTCCTTAACATCATTTGAATAAATGTAATTAGGATCATAATTAATTTTTAGAAAATCACTTTTTGTAACAACATAATCATCTTCTTCTTTTAATGGAGTAATAGTTAAATTACCTCTGTTGTTGTTTATTGGAGTAGTAAAAATTGAATTACCTAAAATGTAATTTGAAATTACTAAATAACCAACAATTCCTATTGTTCCAAGAGTTAAAATGAGACTAATGAAAATAATTCAATTTTTTTTGTTTCTCTTTTTTTTCATATTATTGATCCTAAATAATTCATTTTTTATATTTTTATAACAAAATATATTACTATTAATTTTATTTCTTAAATCAAAAAGTTTATATAGAAATTATTCATATTTTTGCTAGTTTAAAAATATTTTTTCATTATAATAGTAAAGAATTTATTGCGCATAAAAATTAAATTTAATAAATAAAAGTATACTTTATAAGGAGGACGTATGGCTATAGTTCCAAAACGTAAAACATCGAAACAACGTAAGCACAAAAGACGTACTCATCATGCTTTACCAGTTCAAAACTTAATTTCATGTACAAACTGTTCTCACATGATTCAACAACACACAGTTTGCTATTCATGTGGTTTTTACAAGGGACAAAAAGTTGAGGGCTACAAAAGTTTAGACTCACGTAGTGAATAATAATGAAACATATTCGTTTTAGTTCGAATATGTTTTTTATTTGTTAATATTTATTATTATGAATTTAAACACTATTTTTATTTGTGATACAGACACTGTTTGTGGTTTAGGTGGGCCTATTAATGATAATACTTTAAAGACTATTTTTGAGTTGAAACAACGTCCACTAAATAAAAAAATTATGATTTTAGTTGGTTCGATTGAACAGGCAAAACAATTTAAAGAATGAAACAATGAAGCGACCGAATGAGCTAAACAATATTGACCAGGAGCTTTTTCAATCATTGTTAACAATCAAGGTTTTAGAATGCCAAAATGTTCACAATTATGCCAATTTTTAATCGATAATGGTCCTATGTATGTCACTAGTGCAAATATTTCTGGATATTTACCAATTGAATTAAGTGAAGCTAAAAAAATTTTTCCTCAAGTTAAAAACATTTATTCTTTTAATTGTCAGAAAACTAATCAAGCAAGTGCCATTTATCATCTTGAAACTAAAAAATGAATAAGATAAAAAAACAGGAAATGTTTTCCTGTTTTTTTATCAAATTATTAGTTATTTGATGGTGTAGTTGTTGTGGTTGCTGATTTAACAACACGTACACGTTCTTTTGCATAAGGCATTAAAGCCATAAAACGTGCTCTTTTAATTGCTGTTGCAATTTTTCTTTGGTCTTTTGCACAAGCACCAGAAACACTTCTTGGTTTGATTTGTCCTGTGCCACTAACAAATTTGTTTAATGTTTCAACATCTTTGAAATCAACGTAATTAATTTTTTGTTCACATAATACACATTTACGACGTTTGTTGTAACCTGATTTTTTAGAATTTTTCTTAAACATAAATTCTCCTTAGTAATAATTAATCATCTATATCATCACCTGTTATTGGTGGTAATCTAAAACCGCTAATAAATTCGCTGTCTGATGTTTGATTTCAATCTTCGGTTTCACTGGCCATTTTAGGTGGAAGATTATTAGATTTTAATGGTTGTTTAAAGTTGTTGTTATAAGAATTATTTTGTGAATAAGAAGAATTTTTATTTCTTCTCATTTCTCTTACTTCTCTTGTTTCTAATGACATAATTGAATCAACAACTACGTCCAATGAACGAACTGTTTGCCCATTTTTATCTTGATATTGTGAGCTTTGCAATGAACCTTCTACTGAAACTAAATCGCCTTTTTGTAAGTAAGAATTAACATATTCAGCAGTTGATCTTCAAGCTATGAAAGGAAGATAATCTGTAATATCTGAATTATTAGAATTTCTACGATTAATAGCAATCACTCCTCTTACATATGGAACACCAGAAGGTGATTGAAAAAATCTTACATCATTACTAATTCTTCCTATTAGAATAACTTTATTCATGTTCATTTGCTCCTCCTATAAAACAACTTTCAAAAAAGAATTATTCTTCTGTTTTAACAGTTTTTACAACTCTAGGTTTTTTGTATTCTTTTTTTTCGTCTTTGTTTTCTGAATTTTGTGAATTTTCTTTTCTAAAAGGTAATGGTTTTTTAAAGACTTTTCTTTCTTTACCATATCCTTTTTCTGAAGTTAAATTAATTACTAATTGTCTTCAAATTTGTTTATTGATGTTTGCACGACGTGTAAATTCAGCAATTAAATGGCTTTCAGCATTAAGTTCAAATGATAAGTATTGCGCTTTATTTGAACCTTTAATTTCATAAGCTAAATCAGTCAATTCTAATTTTTCTGATTTAGTGATATTTGTTTTACCAAAAACTTCTTCAACTAAGTCAAAACCAACTTTAGTATCAGCTTTTGGGTCAACAATAACAAGAATTTCGTATTTTGACATATTTCTCCTTTTGGACATCAGGGCTAATTAGCCAAGGAGTACATTATTTATATACTCAGTGTTTATTATATATATAAATCTGATTACTAATAATATATATTTGAATATTTTTTTCAAACATTAACTTAGAAAAAAAATTTCATTATTTTTGTGCAAAATAAATTTTTTTTCTTAATTTTGCATTATTTTGTATATATTTTTAAAATATGCAAAAGTTAGTTATTGTCGAATCGCCAAATAAAGTGGCAACTATTAAAAAATATCTAGGAGATAATTATGAAGTTATTGCTTCTGTTGGGCACATTATGACTTTATCAACTAGTGGAATAATGGGATTAGGTATTGATTTAGAAAAATGAGAACCAAATTATGTTGTAGATAAGGCCAAAAATGAAATTGTCAAAAAATTAAAAAAAGCAGTTAAAGAAGCAGATGAAGTTTTAATTGCAACTGACCCTGATCGAGAAGGTGAAGCAATTGGAGATCATTTAGTTAATTTGTTAAAAATAAAAGATAAATATCATAGAATTAGATACAACGAAATTACTAAAGATGCTATTTTAAAGGCTATTAATAATCCTAAATTAATTGATGAATCTCTTGTAAATGCTCAAAAAGCTAGAAGAATGCTAGATAGAATAATTGGATTTAGATTATCAAAATTAATGAAACAAAAATTATCAAATTCGCCAACTAATCCTAGTGCTGGAAGAGTTCAATCAATAGCATTAAAATTAGTTGTAGATAGAGAAAAAGAAATTTTAGCTTTTATTCCAATTAAATATCACAAAGCAAATATAAAACTACAAGAAAATGTTAACGCACATTTATATCAAGAAGTACATCCTTCTGGTGAAAAAGATTGAATTTATTTAACAGAACTTGAAACCATTAAAGAAAAATTATATAAAAATCCTTATACTTTAAAAGTTTCAGAAATTAAACAAACTGAGAAAAAAATGCCGGCCATTACTCCTCTTAAACAATCAGCATTGTATAAAAAATCTCCTTATTCATCTGTAATTACGCAATCTGCTGCCCAAAAACTTTATGAAGGTTATGGAGATGGTGGTTTAATTAGTTATCCACGTACAGATAGTACAAGATTAAGTGAAACATTTCTCAGTGAAGCCAAAGAATATGTAAAAAATGAATATGGCGAAAATTACGTTTCACAAGAAATTAAAGGGGTTGCTGGCGATCAAGATGCTCATGAAGCTATCAGACCTACTGATATAAAATTAAAACCTGAAGCAGCAAAAGAAAAATTCAATTTAAATGATTGAGAATATAACATTTATAAATTAATATATGAACATACTTTGCAAGCCATAATTAAACAACCAATAAAATTAAATAAAGCTTACACTTTTACTAAAAATGACTTAGTTTTTAAAAGTACAGTAAGTAAAGTACTTTTCCCTGGGTACTATGTTGTTAAACAATTAAATGATGATGACGAAAGTAATTTATCAAATGATCCTGATTTTAAGTTAAATCAAGAAATTCAAATAAATGAAAATGATATAGAAATCACAGATCATGAAACACGTCCACCAGGAAGATATAGTGAAGGATCATTGATTGAAATGCTTGACAACATTAAAGTTGGTCGCCCTTCAACTTTTGCTTCAACTGTGAAAATCATTTTAGATCGTGAATATGTACAAAATATGAATGGTGCTTTACATCCAACTGAATTTGGTAAAACTGTTATTGAAAAATTAATCAATGGTTTTCCTGCCATTATTAATGAAGGTTATACAGCTGAAGTTGAAGAACAATTAGATTTAATTGCTGAAGATAAAATTGCCGTAGAGCCTGTTATGAATAGTTTTTATGAAAAATTTAGTGAATCATATGAAAATGCAAGTTTAACTATGGAACACACTACTATTGCACCAATTGTTTTAGAAGATAAATGTCCTGAAGATCAAGGCGATCTAATTATTAAAAATGGTAGATATGGCAAATTTGTTGGATGTAGCAATTTTCCAAATTGTACATATACAAAAAATGTCGAAAATAAAAAAACTTTTTATAGAAAAAAATATTTTTCTAAAAAAGCTTAATTAATGCAACATTGGTTGCATTTTTTTTATAAAAAAAAATGCTTGAATTTCAAGCATTTAATAATTATTTGTCATGTTTTGCATTTGTCATTGAACGCATAACTGCTTTGATTTGAGCCTCTGAAGCTTTTCTTCCCATCTGAAGATACATTGCTCTAATCATTTTTTCTGTAATAGGAGGATTTTCTTTAATTTGTTTTTCAAATCCTTTTTTTGCAGCTATGAAGGCTACAAGAGCTCCTACTAAAGCACAGACAACAGCTACAGCAATAATAATACCAATTCATCCACCAGTTGAAATCATTGTATTGCCTCCTTATTTGTTTCGGACTTATTTTATCATATTTTTTAATAATACTTATTTATAGGATTATAAGTATCATTGGTTATGAATATTTAATTAAATTTTCATAATCTTTTTGAGTGATTTTTTTAAGAAATTCGCTTAATAAATCACCAGCTGCAATTAAGTCATTTAAATTACACATGCCTATTGGCGAATGCAAGTAACGTTGTGGAAGAGAAATTGTGATTGTTGCAGCTCCTCCTGTTGCATATTGCAATTCAGAAGCATCAGTTCCTCCACCCATAGAAATAAATTTATAATGTTTTATATTTTTTTCTTCACCAACTGAGCATAAATATTTAACTAATTTAGGATCAGCCATCATTGCACCATCCATAATTCTTAAAGCAGCGCCTTCTCCTAATTTGGTTGTTCCAGAAATTGTGCCTAATGTATCATGACTAGAAGTTGTATCTAAAGCAATTGCAATTTGCGGATTAATTAGTTTTACAGTAGTTTTAGCACCACGAGTTCCAACTTCTTCTTGCACAGTTCCAACTAAATATAAATCAATATCTAAATCTATATCAGCAATTTCATGAGCTATGTATTCTAGAACACATACTCCGGCACGATTATCCATTGCTTTACCGGCAATTAAATCTGGATTGTCAAATTCGACTAATTCACCACTTAATAAAACAATATCACCTATTTCAACGCCTTTTTCTATAGCTTCATCTTTTGATTTAAATCCAAAATCGGCATAAAGTTCTTTATTTTTTATTGCTTTTTCTCTTTTTTCAGGTTCTAATATATGAATTGATGTATGTCCAAAAATACCTGTAAATCTACCTTTTTTGGTTAAAAGAAATGCTTTAGTTCCAATTACAACACTTGGTCAAATTCCACCAATTGGTTCCAATAATAATTGTCCAGTTTTTTCTATACTTCTTACAGCATATCCCACTTCATCCATGTGAGCAGCAATCATTACTTTAGGAGCATTAGCATTTTTTGATTTTTTGTGCAAAATAACTGATCCAAAATTATCATAACTAACATTAAATTTTTCTTTATTGATGTTATTTACCAACTCTTTAGCAACAAGAGTTTCATATCTACTAGGGCCTTCAAGAGCCATATATTTTACTAATTGTTTTTTAAATAATTCTTTGTTAATTGACATATTTAAACTTTCTTAACTTACTTTTTTAACTTGATATGAGGCTAAAAATTCAACTAAAGTATCAACTAAAACACCCTGTGGTTTTCCTTTAATGTCTGCAGTTCCAGCAACGTCACAATGAATAAAAGGAACTTTATTGGTAAATTCTTTTAAAAACATAGCTGCACTATTGCAATCTGATTTTCCAGAAGAAGAATAATTGTTTAAATCAGCTACTAAACTTTCAGTATTTGTTTCATGAAAATCATTATGCATTGGCATTCTTCAAACTTTTTCTCTTCCTGCTTTGGCTGCTTGGTTAAATAAATTTCACAATTTATCGTCGGTTGCATAAACTCCGGTATATGCAGAACCTAAAACCCTAACCATTGTACCTGTTAAAGTTGCTACATCAACTAGCGCAGTTGGCTCTAGTTTTGTTGCAGCATAGTATAATCCATCAGCTAAAACCAATCTTCCTTCTGCATCTGTATCTGTGACCTCTACGCTATGACCTGACATTGCTTGATAAACATTTTCTGGTAATGATGCATTGCCATCTTGTCTATTATCAGTAATCATCATAACTGCTGCTGCATTCTTTTTAATTTTTAACTGTGCTAAAGCTTTGACAGCATAAGCCGCAATTACTGATCCTGACATATCATATTTCATGCCTTCCATGTAATAGCCTTTAGTGTTTACACCACCAGTATCAAAAGTTATACCTTTCCCAACAATTGCAACTTTATCTTTTACTTCTGGTCTTGGAGTATATTCAACAATAACCACACGTGGCTCAAAAGTTGAGCCTCTATTAACTGAAAGTAAAAGACCCATTCCTAGTTCTTCAATTTCTTTTTTGCTTAAAACTTTTACACTTAAATGTTCAATATTTTGAAAATCATCTTGAATATATTTTGCTAATTGTTCTGAATTACAATAGTTTTCAGGCATAATTTGTAAATTTCTTACATCATTTCTTGCTTGTGCAATAGTTAAATATCTTTGGAATAAACTTTCATATTCATAAGATGGAAAAAGTAAACTAAATTCGTTTTTATTAATTTGTTCTTTCTTTTTACTAAATAGTCTTGCTTCATAAAAAACTAAACGAGAAACAAAGGCTTTTAAAACATCTTCAAAATTTAAATCATCAGATGTAAATGATTCTAAATCAATTTGATAACCTCTTGGAGCTGTCACAATTTTTGTATCAATTAAATTAACTAAATCATCATAGGTTTTAAATTTTTTATCGAGAAAAATATAGCTACTTTCAATTTCAAAATAATCAGTAATATGTCCATTTTTATGACTTGTAACAGTGCATAATTTTGGTTCTTTTTTATACTGATAGTAAGCTTTTAATCTCATCTTTTCATCACGTTCAACTAAGTATTTTAAATTACTTTCCATTATTACTCCTTACTTAATATGCATATTAATGATAGTTATAATTATATATTTATTTAGAATTTAAAAGAATTGTAATTTCTTCTTTGTAAATTGATCCACTCTCCGGAATTGGTGTTTCTAAAATAATTGGAACATTATCAAAGTCTTTGTCATGAACAAATTTTGCCAATGTTTCTAATCCAATAAAACCTTGGTTGATATTTGCATGACGATCTTTATGGGAATTAACATCATTTTTTGAATCATTTAAATGAATGACTTTAATGTGTTTTAACAAATCATATTTCTTTAATTCAGCTTTAAATTCGTCGTAATTTTTTATGTTATAGCCAGCATCTCAAATGTGACAAGTATCTAAGCACATTTGAATTCTCTCGTTGTCCAAAGTCCTTATTAAATAACTTAATTGGTCAAAATTTACACCAACTTCTGTTCCTTTTCCAGCCATAGTTTCAATACAAATAACTACATCATTTGTTTGTTTTAAAACTTCTTCTAAAGTTTTTATTAAAGTATTTAATGCACTTTCTGGATTAAATTTAGTATAAGCGCCTGGATGTAAAACTAAATATTTAGCTCCAAAATAGTTCATCCTTTTAATTTCCTGTACTAAGAAATTAATTGCAAATTCTTGCTTATCTGGATTTGAAGGATTAATTATGTATGGTGCGTGAACCACAATATCTTCTGACTTGATTAGATGTGCATAATCTTTTAAATATTCCTCTTTTTTATATAGAGAAACATCCGCTCTTATTGTATTCTGTGGTGCACCTAAATAAATCATTGCAGCATTAGCCCCATTTTTTAAACTTTGTTCTATTGCTCCTGTCAAATATGTTGGTTTATTAAATGAAACATGCGAACCTATTTTAATCATTTTGCTCCTTAAGAATAAATAAATTGATTGTTTAAATAATGATATAAACAATGTCAAAGTATTAAAAATAAAATAAAAAAATATTTTTTCTTTGCTTTTATTTTTTTATATAGTAATATTTTAGAGCCTTGAAAAATAAAAAAAATATTTTTTTCTTGGGGATTAAAAAAATTAGATATAATACAATAGCATTTTTCACATGTAAAGATGCCCAGGTGGCGGAATGGTAGACGCAAGGGACTTAAAATCCCTCGAAGGTTACTTCGTGCTGGTTCAAGTCCAGTTCTGGGTACCATTTGGCCTGTCAAGGTCAAAATGCGTCCATAGCTCAGCAGGTAGAGCAAATGGCTTTTAACCATTGGGTCAGAGGTTCGAATCCTCTTGGACGTACCATTTCATTAAAAAATGTGCCTTAAAAAGTGGCTTTTAGCCGCTTTTTATTTTTTTCTGTTTTATAATATACATATTAATTTCTTATAGACTTGAGAATTTAAATAAGAAATTAATTAAAAATTTATTTTAAGGAGTAAAAATGAACGCAGAATGCAAAGGTCAATGTGCAAGTAAGTATGAAGGACACATTGATGCAGAATTTGATGTTATTGTTGTTGGATCAGGTCCAGGAGGATATTTAGCTGCTGAAGAAGCTGGAAAACAAGGTTTAAAAACTTTAATTGTTGAGAAAGAATTCTGAGGTGGAGTTTGTTTAAATGTTGGATGTATTCCAACTAAAACTTTACTTAAATCAGCTGAAGTTCTTGAAACCTTACAACACGCAGGAGAATATGGTATCGTTGGTAATTTAAGCGATTTAAACATTGATTGAGCAGAAACTTGATCAAAAATGCACGAAAGAAAATACAAAGTTGTTGACCAACTTACAAAAGGTGTGCAAATGTTAATGAGAGGTTCAAAAGTTACCATGGAAAATGGTGAAGCAGAATTTTTAACACCTAAAGTAATTAAAGTTAATGACAAAGTTTATGCAGGTAAAAAAATAATTCTTGCAATGGGAAGTTACGCTCGTAAATTAACCATGCTTCCAGGATTTGAAAAAGCTTATGAAGAAAAAGTTGCTTTAACTTCACGTGAAGCAATTAACTATGATTCAAACTTACCAAAATCAATTGTTATTGTTGGTGGAGGAGTTATTGGTGTTGAATTTGCACAAGTTTTCAAAGCTGCTGGTGCAAAAGTAACTATTTTGCAAAACACAGATCAAATTTTAATGGGTGTTGATAAAGATGCTGTTAAAGAAATGACTAAAGTTTTAACAGCTTCAGGTGTTGAAATCGTTTATAACGCTCAAACAAAAGAATTAAATGACCAAAAAGAGCTTGTTTATAGTGTTAATGGTGAAGAAAAAGTTGTTAAAGCTGATGCTTACTTAATTGCTGTTGGACGTATTCCACAATCAAGAGGACTAAAAGAAGTGGGTATTGAATTAGGTTCTAGAGGTGAAGTTATCGTTGATGATAAAATGAGAACAAATGTTGAAGGTGTTTATGCAATTGGTGACTTAACAGGTCAAAGTATGTTAGCTCACGTTGCTTACCAACACGCAATTGTTGCAGTTGAAGATATTTTAGGTATGGATGCTTCATACAAAAATAAACCAATTCCAGGATGTATTTACACACACCCAGAAATTTCATTTACTGGTTTAACAGAAGAACAAGCCAAAGAAAAAGGATATGATGCATTTTCAGCAAAATATTCATTTAGTTTCTTAGGAAAAGCTATTGCTGCAAAAGCAACTACTGGTTTTGCTAAATTAGTTGTTGATAAAAAAGATGGAAAAATCTTAGGTGGACACATCATTGGACCTAACTCAACAGATTACATTTCAGAAATTGTTTTAGCAATTGAAAAAGGTGTTACAGTGTTTGATTTAGCTCATACAATTCACCCTCATCCAACTTTCTCAGAAATTATTTGAGAATGTGCTAGAAGCGCAGCCTTAAAATTACATTTAGAACATAAAAAATAATAATTAATGAGTGCTTAGCGCTCATTTTTATTTTACTTTTGTTACTAAACAATCCTTTTTATAGTGTTTTAGTTATTTTGTAAAGTAAAAAAATAAGTAAATGTTTCTCAAATTAATACCTAGTAACATGAATATATTAATATGTATTATAAAAACACAAAAAAGTGTAAAATTGAAATTATGAAAAAGAAAAATAATAAATTAATTATTGCTGCAATTTCAGGAACTGCTGCTATTGCTACAGCTGCTGCAATTGGAGTTGTTATTGCAAAAGCGGATGACATTAGAGGAAGAAAAACATTATCAAATAAAATTGATGAAGTTAAAAATTATCTAAGAACTAATGAAAAATATTTAGGTGATTCAACAGAAAAAAGTGAATTAGAAAAACAACTACCTAAAGCTCAAGAAGTTCTTAATAAAAAAGATAAATACAACTATAAAGAAGCTATAGATGAATTAGATATTGTTTTAAAACAAGCACAAAAATATGCTAACACTAAGGAAGAAGTTACAAGATTAATTAAAAAATTTGATGACTTAAAAGAAGCAAACAAAAATAAAAATAGTGAAGATGTTTTAAATTCACAAAATGAAAGTATAGCTCAGTTAGAAAATGCTTTAGCAAATAAAACTATCACATTAAAATCTTTACTTGAAGAGTTGAAAAAAGGCAACTCTGCTTTAAGTCAACTTGAACAAGCAATTAAAGATGAAGATGAAGCAAATAAAAATGCTGCTAAAAATGAATATAATACTAAAGTTGATGAATTGAAAACTACTGTCAAACCTACTTTATTAACTAATTTACAAAATCATTTTGAAGCACTTATTTCAAAACTTCAAAGAGAAGTAAATAGTGATGAAGCAACAGCTGAAACTATTAGAAATAATTTAGAAACTTTAAAAATTGAAGTACATAAATTACAAGCACAAGACACTCTTACTAGAGCTCTTCCTTACATATACCCATATTCAGGTTCTGAAGAAATTAAATATCAATACTTAACTACTGTTGAACACGATGAATTAAAAACTTTAGTTCAAACTTTGAATGATTCTTTAGAAGCCGAATATAACCAAGAAACTTTAGAACAAGCAAACATTGGCGTTAAAGATAAATTAACTTCTTTTGCATCACAAGAAGAAGAAAGAAAAACTGCATTAGAAACTAAACAAAATGAATTAGTTCAAGCAAGTAATCAACTTAAAGAAGAATTAAAAGATAAACTATCTAAAGAAGGTGCAATTCAACTTAATAGTCTTATTGAAGATGCCTTAGATAAAGAACCTATGGTAAATAATGTAGAGGTTATTCCGCAAACACAAGCAAAACTTATTGAAGATGCATATAAGTTAGTTGTTGATGATCTTTTAGTTTGATATGAAAATTTCAAATCTTCATCAAAAGCTAAATATGCAGAAGAAAGTGATAATACTGAATTAGAAAGACTTGTTAGTGAATTAACAACTGCTAGAAATGCAGAAGAATTTAACAAAGAAACTTTAAATAGTAAAATTGATGAATTTATTAACAAATTAAAAGAAGTTGAACAAAAAGCTACTCAAAAAGAAAAAGAATTCCAAGATCAAAGATCTGCTGCTTTAGATGAATATAATACAAACTTAACAAAAATTGAAGAAATTAAAAATCATTTAAGTGAAGAAAACAAAGTTAAAGTTGATGAATTTGTTAATGCTAATAATGAATTATTAAATAGTTCAGAAACATCTGCAGAACAAATTAAAGCTGCCAAAGATAAATTAAATAAAAATGTTTATCTTTTAGCAAAAGACGAATTAAAAGGGGAAGTAGAAACATTTTTGGCTTCAGATAAAGCAAAATATGCAACTGAGGAAGATAAGAATGATTTAAACAGCAAAAAAGAAGCTTTAGAAAACGCTGCAATTGCTGATCCATTCAATACTGATAATTTTGGAACTGCTTTCTATGCACTTGATAACAAATTAAGTGAAGTTAAAGAAAAAGCAGAAACTGCCCAGGAAGCTAAAAATAGTGCAATTCAGGAAATAAATACTAAAATTGAAAAACTTACAAACGAAATAAAACCAACTTTAAGTGAAACAAATCAAACAAAATTTGATGAATATGTAACTACTGCTCAAACTGTTGTAAATAATAATGATTCAACAACCGAACAAATTCAAAGTGCAAAACAAGAATTAATTAATAATGCAAACAAATTAGTTGCTGAAGATTTAGTAACTAAATCAAAAGACTTCAGAGAAACAGGATCAGAAAATAAATTAAGTCAAGAAGAAAAGACTGAACTTACTACACTTGAAGGTCAAGTTACAACTAAAAAAGAAGCAGATCCATTCAATGCTGAAGAACTTAAAACTGCTGTTGAAAATCTTAAAAACAAATTAGATAGTTTAAAAGAAGCAATTAAATCTAGAACAACTGCTCCTGATGCAACTGAAAATACTAATAGTGTATCTTCTACTTCGCAACCAGAAGATACAACAACAAATACTTCAGCAGAAAATAATTCTACAGAAGAAACACAACCCTCTTCTAAACCAACAGAAGAAGCAGAAAACACAGAAGAAAGTGCTTAATAAATTCTTAAAAAGGTAAATAAATCAAATAACTACAAATTTTATTTGTGGTTATTTTTATATAAAAAAATAGTTAGACTAAGCTAACTATTTAGTTTCAACAGGCATGTAGCCTCTAATTAAATCTTCCATTAAAACTTGAGTAAATGTTTTGTTTCTGTTGTATTTAACATCTTTATCATTTGGATAATAAATATAAACTAAAACGTGATCACGACCATAGAATGTTTTGCTTAAACTATTCGAACGACTTGGATAATTGCTTGTGGTTCCTCAGAAACTTCTTGAAGTAAGTACTTGGGCTCCCGCTCAATAATTACCATCTACATTATAATTTCTGTCAAAACCGGCAAATCAAATGTTATTTAATCCATATTTATTGCTAATAGCTGTTTTATATTCATTTTTAACATTATCAAGCATTTGAGTTCAGTGATTATATAAAATACCTTCTGCAGTAGTATTAGTACCATTTCAAAAAGCAAATCCTGAAACTTGTGAGTACATAATTCTAGCTAGTGATGTATAAATTCTTCATAGTGCACGATATGAAGTTGATGCTTGTTTTCATGCATTATAAGAATTTACTTTTGGTAAATTGGCTAATTCAATAAAGTAATTTTTAACAATTGGTCTAAAGAATGAAAGTAGAACATCTTTTAATTTACCTTCTACAGCTAATTTTCAGAAAGTTCCAAAGTTAAATTCTACTTGTGAATCACCTGAAGAGCCGCCATCTCCAAATAAGAAACTAAAAATTCCTTTAGTTTTATCTAATGGAGTTGTGTTGAAAAGAGCATTTACAACATTCGTAAAGACTTGTCCGTCTACATAAGAAATTATTCCTTCTAAAACCTTGGCATTATCCACGATTTTAGAAATTGATATTTTGTCTCCATTTCTAATAAATTTAGTTGCTCCCTTAATAGCATCACTTTTAATTTTGCCAATATAATCAGTTCCATTGTAATCTTTTAAAGTCTTTACAGATTCAAATAAAGCATCCACAACATCATTTAATAAGTTAGAATTTGCAAAACCTTTAAGAATTTGTTGCATGAAAAGTTTTAAATTAGGAAGATGAGCTTCAGTTAATTTAAATTCTATTGATTTAAGATAATTATAAGCAACAGTCCCAATTGAATTTCCAATTTCTGGTTTGTTAATTAGCAGATCTTTTAATCATGCTTTAACTTCAACTTTTAAGGCATTAGCCGCTCCTGAATTAAAGAATGCAGATAATGCATCCAATCATCCATTTTTATTGGCATACGTGTTATTGTTTGTAATGATTTCATTAACTAAAATTTTCAATGAATTTCTTAAATAAGTTGATTTAAATAATGCTACTAAAGTTTCAATTGTTTCTTCTTTGTTTAAACCTAAAGCAGATTGAACAACACTATCAATACTAAAATCATCAATAATTTTTCTAATTAAAGTATCATCCTGTGTAACTCCATCAATGATAGTGTTAATATCATTTTTGATAGTTTCTTTATTTTGGTTGAGAGTTGAACTTTTGAGAATTACTTTAACAATATTGAAATCAGTGAAATTAATTGCGCCTGTGATTGTTTTAAGAATACTATCGTCTATATTTTCGCCATTAAATAGATTTTCAGCATTATTTAAAATGGCATCAATAGCAGGTCTAATTAAATTAAGTTGTCTTAAAATAATTGGTAATTCTCCATGTAAATCGTTAATTAATTTTTGATTTTCAACGGTATTAACATTTATTCCATATTTAGCAAAATTGTAACCTAAAGTTCCTTTAATAATTGCTTTTACTTTTTCATGTTTAAGTCCAAAAGTAATTACACTTTCTACATCTTGAGCAAAGCGATTTTTTCTTTCGTTATCACCTAAATATACTCTGATAAAGTCGCTTAGAGAATTTACATTGTCAAAAATATTAATATTTTGACTTAAATTAGTTAGTAAATTACTCAATAAAGTATCTGCTTCTCTTGAATTTAAAACATCTACTAAGAAACCTTGTAAATCATTTTGATCAAAGAATCCATTTAAAATATTTTGAATTTTTTCCGGTAACAAGGTTCATAATTTTGTAACTAAATTGTCCTCTTCTTTAGTTAAGAAGTATTTTCCAATATTTTTAATCAAAATTTTTAAAGTATTAATGTTCTCTGCAAATTTTTCATTTTTAATAAATACTTTAATTACCTCGAAAATCGTACTTTCTCTATTTGTATCGTCAAAATATCTAGAAACTAATTTATCGATAACATTTTGAAAATCAAAATTATCAAAATTTGTTCTTAATTCCTCTAAAACATAAGTACTAAATGTTGTTAAAAGATTTAATTCATTGTCTATACTATCAAAAGAAAGAGTCATATCTTGAATTAATTTTTCAAGTTCTTGTGTAGTTAAATCTTCTTTTAATTGTGGATACTTATCGAAAAATCCAAATACTAATTTGCCTATAAATGAGCTAAATTCGGTGCTTTTAATAACATCTCTTAATCATTTTGCACTTCTATCAATAAATGTTTGACCGTTTGTTTCATTATTTAAATAATTTTTAGTCAAGGTAGTTAAATCTTTAAAGGAATCAAATGAATTAGCAGGTTCTAATATTCCTTTATTTACAAAATCATTTAATAGATATTTAAAGTTTTGATTTTTGAAAGTTAATTTAATAACGCTACTTAAGTTTTCATCATTAATTTGTTCCAAAATAGGATTTAAAGTAGTTATTAATTCTTCTGGTAGAAATACTTTAATTTGTTCTTTTGAACTTATTGCTGCAATTAAATCTATTAATTTATCAAATACATTTGAATTTATAATAGTTGAAGTTATCGCTTTTGTAAGGTCAAAGTATGTATTAACATTTTCAACATTATTATCAAGCGTATCTAAATGACTAAATGTTTCAGTTAATAACAAAGTAAATTCATCTTTTTCATAGATATTTTGAAGCAAGTTTTCAAATGTAGTTATATTAAATTTATTATTAGTTAATGTATTTAATGCATTTGCAACTTTAGATTTAATAGTTTGGCTTATTGGTGATTTCAAGAAATTAGTTATTAACTTGGCCAATAATGTTTTGTTAGGTTCTAAAACATTTTGTTTAATTATAACTTTTATTAATTTAACAATTGTTGTTTCAAGATTTTCTTCATTAAAATCACTTGAAATACTTGTTATAACATTTGCAAAATCTGCATTGTCAATTCCTTTTGTCAATTCTTTAACTAAAGAATCCAATGTTTTATTAACAATATCAATTTCATTATTTAGTGGTTTTATTAAAGAATGAAGCGAATTAAATAAAGTATTAAATTCTTCATCATTGATGTTGTTCAATAAACCTTCATACGTACCTAAATAATTTTTCAAGTTGTTTTTAACAATATTTTTTATCTCATCATTGTCAATAAAATCATTTGCAAAATTACTTAAATTAGTTTTAATAGCACTTTGAACACTTTCACTAGCTAATCATTTATTTAACTCGTCTTTTATGTTATTTAATTTATCTACTTTATCAGTTGCAAAAACCACTTCATTTACGAATTTATCTAATAAAGTTTTTAAATTGCTATTATTAAAGGCAAAAATAATTGTTTTTGTAACAAGTTCTTTTGTTACAAAATTTTGCGCTGTTGTAGGCAATTTCTTTAATTGTTCTGTTAATAATGATTGAACATTTTCATTTTTCAATATAAAGTCAATTAATGAAACTAAAGAATTGAAGAATTCAGTTTCACTTAAATTTCCTACAATAGTTTTTAAAATGTCTAAAATGTCTGTTTTATCTTTGAATGAGTTAAAATCCTTGTTTAAAATCTGATTGAAAATAGAATCTAATAAAGTCCCAAACTGAGTTGATTCAATAATGTTTTCATAGGCATTAATAATATTTGTTGAAAGATTTATATCATTATCTTTATTTATTAATTCATTGATTTTGTTAACAATTAAACTTTTGACATTAATTACTTCGTTAGAAGAAAGTAAATTCTTAATTAAATTAACAAAAACTTTTTTATTGTTTTTTAATAAATTACTTTCAATTAAAACTTTGAAAATAGATCCTAATGCACTATCTTTAGTTTCTGAAGAAATGTACTTATTAATAAAATTATTTTTGATTGTTTCAAAATTAGGATTTTCAAAATTTTGATCTAATTCATCGAAAGTAACTTGAATTAGATTTGAAATAATATTTAATCTTTGATTAATTAAAGAGATTGAATTCATTCCATCTCTAACTAAGGTTTCTATTTCTTCATTTGTTATATTTGTTTTTAGTGATGGATATTTATCTAAAAGACCTTTAATTAAGTTAGATACAACTGTTTTTAAATCCTCATTCATCAAGGTTTCATTTAATAAATTTGTTAACTTTTCTGTTAAAAAACTTCTATATTCTTGATTAGTAAGATAGTTTTTAAATAATGATTTTAGATCCGTTTTATTGTTTAAATCAAAATCATCGGTTAAAACAACTTTACCTAAAAAATGATTAATAATATCTTTTAAGTTTTGATTTTTTAGAATTGTTTTTGCTAAATTGGCTAATTGTCCATTTTCTAAATTATCAAGTAATGGTTGAAGTGTAATTTTTACATTTTCTGGTAAAAGTAAAATAATTTGATCTTTATCAACAATTGTTGACAACAAATCGACTAAACTTTTATATAAAGAACTTGATGCTATGTTGTTTAATAAAACTTTAATAACTTCTGAATAAGTATTTGCATTACTTAATTCATTTTTTTTCTCTTGAATATAATCAATTAATGAATCAATTAATGTTTTTAATTCATCTTTTTTATAGATGTTTTCTAACAATTTTAATATTTGTTGTTTTTCAAAAACTCCATTAGTTACATTAACTAAAAAGTCAGAAAATGGATTATTAATACTTGCAACTAAATCAGAATTTAAATAATTAATTAATAACTGTTTTATAGTTTCTTTGTTGTTAGATAAAAGGTCGTTATCTACTATTTTTTTAACAAGATGGATAACTAATTCCTCTAAATTATCAGCAAATAGTTCATTTTTAAAACTTGTTAAAAGATTTTTTACATCAAAGTTTTCAATTCCTTTTTGCAATTCTTTTACTAAAATGTCAACTGTTCTATTTAAAAGATCGGTATCAAAAATTACATTTTTCAACAAATCAAAACTTTGGTCAAATAGGGTTTTAAAGTTTTGTTCTTCAATATTAGTCAATAAAGATGTTTGTGTATTTAAGATTTCATAAACAAGATTTTTTAATAAATCTTTTACATCATTATTATTAAGAATATCTTTTCCGAAATTAACTATATTTTCTTTTAATTTAGTTATTTTTTCATCATTTCTAAATCAAGTATTTAAAAGTGTTCCAAGATTAGAAAAATCATTAAATGATCTTGCTCCTAAAACTGCGTTATCAATAAAATTAGTTAGAATGTTTTTGAAATTTTCATTATTTAAAAAACTTATTAAAATAGTTTTTAATTTATCATAATTAAATAGATTTTTATATTTTTCACTTGAATTTGAAAGTTTAGATAAAATAAATTCTTTTAAATTTTCATCACTTAAAGCAAAATCAACTAAATTAACTAATGATCTATAAATATCACTATTAACAAAATCACTTAAAATTAATTTAAATACTTCAAAAATGTTTGTTTTATCTTCAACATTTTCTGCACTTATAGAAGCTAATTTGGTTAGTGTGCTATCAATAAGTTGAGAAAGTTGTGAAGATGAAATCAACGAAGTTAATGACTGCTCAATTTTATTTTTTATTTCTTGATCATCAGTAGGATTCAAATTAGTATTAATTAAATTTACTAATGTTTCTTTTAAATTGAATAATTGTGTTTCATTTAAAACATTGAATAAAAATTGTTTAATAGTATTTTTATTTTGAGTAATTGTTTGATTTTTAACAAATGTTTTTAATAGTTTTAAACTTGCTTGTTCTAAATTTTCATTAGTTAAAATAGTATTAAATTTTGAACGAAGTGAATCAGAAAAATTGCTAAAACCATGATCTTTAATTTGATTAATTAGTAAATTTAAAGTATCATCAACTATATTATTATCTGAAATTAAATCATTTGCATTTATTAATAAACTATTTAAAAGTGAATTAAAATCTTCTTTGGTAATTTGATTAACTAAATTAGAATTTTCGTTTAAATAATCATATAAAGTTTTTGCTAAATAACCTTTCAAATAGTCATTTTGGAAAATATCGCCTATAAAATTTTTAATATGTTGTACTAAAATTTGATTATTTTCATCATCTTTTAATCAATTTTTAATAATTGTTTCAAAGTTGGAAATATATTTAAAACTATCAACATTTTCTGAAAAAATTGCATTATTTAAGAAATTATCAACTATTGCCTTGAATGAATTATTATTAAGTACCACATTGAATACATTTTTTATTAAATCTGCGTTGATAAATTCAGCTAATGTTTCGTTGTTTAAAGTTAATTCAGTGTTAATTACATTTTTAACTTCCTCTTTATTTAAAATATATTGAAGCAAATTATTAAATGACTCATAAAGATTACTATTTGTTAAGTCGGTTGTTAGAAGTTTACTTAGTTCAACTAAATTTGTTGTTTCATTCAATTTTTCTTTATTTACATCAAATAAAGTATTGAATATTGATTTTAAAAACTCAGAAAATTCATTAGAAGTATAAATATCTTCTAACACTGGTTTTAATTCTTCTTTATTTAGATTTTGTTTAGTTAAGTCATTTAAAATGTCAATTAGTTTATTTGTAAGTAAGTCATTTAATGGTAATTTATCATTTGTTATAGCATTTAAAATTAGTTGTCTAAATTCATCTCTAAAATCACCTAAATTGTGTTTTAAAAGTGATTTAAGAATAACAAAAACAGTATTTTCTAAATTATTTTGATTAAACAATTCCTTGAATTTTTCAACTAATGTAGCAGTAATATTAGCAAAATTTAAATTAGTAAATTTATTTTTAGTTACTTCAGAAACTAAACCATCTATTAACAATGGCAGTAAATGTAATTCATTGTTAATATCATTTAAAGAAGTTACAAGTTCATAAATTAATTTGACAATTTGTTGTTCATCAATTTCTACATTTAAATTAAATTCTTTTGTAACATTTTTTACAACTCTAGCCAAAATTTGTTTAAATTCATTGTCACTTAACAAATCAGTAACTAAATTATTTAAACCTGTACTAATAGCATTTTGAATATTTTGATTGCTTAAAAAGGTATTTAGTAAATCTTGATAGGTTGTGGCGTTAATAAAATCATCAGAAGAATCTAAAACTGCAACAAAAATATTACCTAAAGATGTCTTTAGATTTTGATTTCTAATTAATTTTTTAATTACTGTTTTAAAATCATCAACAGATATGTATTTTTCAAAAGTTGAATTATAAATGCCGCTCGCTATTTTTTCAATAGTTGCGTCTGAAATATTTAATTCAATTAAACGGCTAATAATATCTTGAATAATTTGTTTTAACTCTTCTTTGGAATCTTCATTTTTTAAGAATGGAATTTGTAAGAAAGAAGTAATAACTTTAACTATTCTAGTTTCATTTAAAACTTGAGTTCTAAATGATTCTAATAAATATTCAAATTTATATTCTTTTGCACCTGGTTCACCATCAGCGTCTCAATCATTAGTGAAGAAATAATCATTAGTATTTCTTAAGATTGAAGAAAATACATTGTTTTCTAAAGCTCAATTTTTAATTTGATTTAAATTTTCATCATTATTTCTAGTTAAAAATTTCAATAATTTTCTGTCTGGATCAATTAGTCCATAAGTTGATGATGAAAGTGAAGAAATTAATAGATCATTAATAATTAGGTCACTAAAACGTTCTTCAGAAATAACTCTGTTGTAGTAATTAGTTAGACTAAAATCATTTTGATGAATTTCTCTAAGTTTGTCAACTTCATATAAAAAATTAGTATGATCAGTTGTGAAAAGATTATTAAAAATTTCTAAATCATTCTTTTTAAATTCTAATTGAAAGCCATATGAAGATTTATCGCTTTGATAAAAATTACTGCTTCAATCAAAATGATTTTCTTGCAATTTGTCTAAAGAATCTGTTTTAAGGGCTAATTTGGTGAAAATATCCATAGCCATTTTTTTATAACCATATGCTGAAGGATGAATATCAAAAAGTAATGGAGCTAATTTTTCTACATTGTTAATTCAATATTTAGCATCATAAGCATTTATAAAATTGACATTATTTACTCTTGCACCAAAAGCAATTTTACGATTAAGTAAATTGATTAAAATTTGACTTAATTGAATTGAAACACCAAAGTTATTAGCAATGTATTTATCTAATAATTTTCCAATAAAAGACATTGGTAAAGGGTATGAAATAAAATTAACGTTTAAGTTAGGATTTATTTCTTTTAATTTTTGGACAAAAAGATTTTGTCTTTGAGCTATTGCATCAAAGACGGTTTGGAAAGTATTATTGATTAATTGTACAATTTGCGCATAATTGTATTTGTTTTTAATAATTTGATCAACTAATTGTGCAAAAGGAATTTTAGTTAATTCTTTAGTTAATAGATGTAGAGCATCATTGGCTCCTAAAGTTACTGTTAACAAATTAGCTTCTTTAATTTGTGAAACTAATTTTGTATAAAAATCATCTAAATTAGAACCAAAATATTTAGTTAATTTAACAAGTTTAGTTGCATTTAAGGTTTTATATTCTTGAGTAAGAATAGAATTTCAATCATTGAAAGTTGAACCAGATACCGCAAGATTAGTAAAATTATTTAATTTATCTTCTTCACTTTGTTGAATGAATGAGGCTAAATAGGCAGGATATGATAATCCTGTCACTTGATTGTCTATTAATTTTCCTTGATAATCTTGTGGTAATTGTCCGTCTCAACCAGCAGTAATAGAATCACCTAAAGCTAGATAATTTACTTTATCATTTTTACTTATTCCATTATTAACAAGTGTTTTTGGTTGAAATGATAAAGTTTTTTTACTGTTGTTATTTCCAACATTAAAACTTGAATTACTATTATCTGGTAAACCAGGTAAAGAATCTAATTTTGAATTTTCTAGTATTGGTTGATCATTTCCTTTTTGAATAGTTTTTTCTTTTGTGGGGATAAAACTAAGTCCGACTCCTAAACCAATTGTTGATGCTAGTGCAGCGGCAAAAACAATTAAAGTTTGTTTCAATTTGATTTTCATTTTTCTCCTCTCAAATTAATAAGATACATCTTATTAATGTGTAAAGTTAATTACTTGAAAAATATAGTTTATTATACTAAAAAAGTCCTGTTTTAAAAATTTTGCCATTTTTCTGAATTAAAAAAAATACTCACTTTTTTTGTGAGTATTTAGTTTCAATTTTAAAATTCTAAATCTTCAGAAGTAGTATCTTCTAAAACTTCATTTTCTTGTTCAAAGTCAGCTAAAAGATCAAACTCTTCTTCAAGATCTAAATCATCATCCTCGTCATAATCATTACCATGTGTTTCTAGAGTTGAATCATATTTATCTTTAAAGTATGATTTTGGATCTCTAATATCGTATTTTCCACCCTCTTCGTAATGAGAGTTTGTTCCAGCAGGAATTTTGTGACCAAGAATAATATTTTCTTTAAGACCTTGCAATCTATCAGTTTGTGTCGCAATAGAAGCATTAACAAGAATTTTAGGTGTTTCTTGATATGATGCTGCTGCAAGGAATGAATCTGAAAGAAGTGGAGTTTGCTTAGCTCCTTTAATTTTAACTTCACCAAAAGGAGGTTTTTTACCTTCCTTAATTAAACGAGCACTTTCTCTTTGATAGCTTAAAATGTCTACTAATGAACCTGAGAAAAAGTTTGAATCACCTGGATCTAAAATTAAAATTTTTGAAAGCATTTGACGAATGATAATTTCAATATATTTATCACTAATTGTAATACCTTGAATACGGTAAAGTCTTTGAACTTCTTTTAACAAGTAATTTTGAACAGCTCTTGTATCTGCCACTTTTAGTAATTCGTTTAAAATCACTGGTCCTTCGACAATTTTTTGACCTGGAACTAATGAATCACCAACTTTTACTCTTAAACGACGATCATTTTTAACATCAAGAATTCTTTGTTCTTTTTTACCATCAATGTTAGTAATTTCTAAAGTAATTGCTTTTTCATTTAAAATGTTTCCATTTGCATCTTTACGTGGAGTAATATCTAAAACAGTTGCGTATTCTTTAGCAATCACAGCTGGTTTACCTCATGGAGAATCATAAGCATCGATTAATTCCATTAAACGACCAAAACCACCAGTAATATCTTCAACACCAGCAACCCCTCCTGTATGGAAAGTACGCATGGTTAACTGAGTACCAGGTTCACCAATTGACTGTGCTGCAACAACACCAACTGCCTCACCAATATTAACAACACGGTTAAGAGCTAAATCTTTACCATAACATTTTTTACATACACCATTACGGGTATAACATGAAAGTACTGAACGAATTTCGACTTTTTCAATACCTGCATCAACAATTTTTTGTGCAATTTCTGGAGTAATTAATTTGTTAGCTTGAACAAGAACATTTCCATAAGCATCTAAAATTGGTTTATTAGCAAAACGTCCTTCAATTCTCTCTGCTAAGCTTTCAATAACAGTATTAGTTTTTGTATCTTTAATATCTTGTACAACGAAACCATAATCTGTTCCACAGTCTTCTTCTTTAACAACAATTCCTTGTGCAACGTCAACTAAACGACGAGTTAAATAACCTGATTTAGCTGTGTTTAAGGCAGTATCGGTAAGACCTTTACGAGCCCCGTGAGTTGATGAATAGAATTCATAAGCAGTAAGACCATCAAGGAATGATGATTTAACAGGAATTTCAACAGTTGAACGAACAACACGTTCGTTTTCCGCATCGGCTTTAAGAATTTTAGTGTTGTTATTCATCAAACCACGCATACCAGCTAATTGAACAAAGTTAGATGAATTTCCACGGGCTCCTGACGTAAACATCATGAAAAGCGGGTTAGTTGGATATTTCTTAGTTAGAGCTTTTAAATCTTGTTCAATTTTATTTTTAATTTCAGTTCACTTAGCAATACTAAATGAATATCTTTCATCATCTGTAATGTGGCCTTCTTCAAAATATTGTTTTAATTTTTCAATGTGTTTGTCACCTTCAGCAATTTTTTGTTTAATTGTTGGGTCAGTTAACACATCACTAACTGCAATGGTTGTTCCAGAAATAGTTGAGAAATGATAACCTGTTTGTTTAATGTCATCTAAAATAGAAGCAACAATATTTGTATATCTAAATCATACTTTTTCAAGTAGTTTTGTATAATCTTTAACTTCTCAAATTGGCGCGGTTTTAGCTTTGAAATAGTTGATTTTTTCTTGAATTTCTTTGTATTCTTCCCTAATGATGTTTTCAAGAATTGAAACGTGTGAAACATCCAATTCATCATCTTTGTAATCTCTTAATTGTGCAAGACGATTTGCTAATTCATTTGGATTAGTTTCTTGCA